>NZ_JBQQBQ010000027.1:0-119682 GCF_052245915.1 Nonomuraea sp. 10N515B | reverse complement strand
GCTCAGCCGCGACGTCACCGCGCAGGAGGTCAACGATGCCTTCTCCACCGCCGCCAGGGATGAGTTGCACGGCATCCTGCGCTACAGCACCGACCCGCTGGTCTCCCGCGACATCGTCGGCGATGCCACCTCGTGCGTGTTCGTCTCCTCTCTCACCCAGGCGAGCGGGGACCTGGTGAAGGTCTTCGGCTGGTACGACAACGAATGGGGCTATGCCAACCGGGTGGTCGAGATGGCCCAGCGGATGGTGTGACATGCAGACCGTTGCCGTGCTCGCCTTGTACCTCGACGAGAAGTGCCTGGCGCGCACGCGCAACGCCCTCCACCGCCCGGCGACGGTCAGTAATACTGGTGAAGTCGCGTATTCAGCTGTCGCGAGTTGTCGTCCCCCTAGGCCCTAATGGAGTTTCGTGCCCTCGGCGGCGTAGCGGTTCAGCTGCGGAACCCACGGAAGACGCCGTCCGCATCGGCGCTCTCGGCGAACTCGCCGAAGTCCATGTTGCCGATGGAGAGGTTGGCGTGAATCGCGGGAAGCTCGGAGGGAATGACGCGCATCTCCCATTTGAATTCCAGCTCGATGACCAGGAACGGCATCTCCTGCGAATCGATGGTGACCTTGTCGGCGATGACGAGGATCGGGTCCTTGTAGCCGTCCGGGAGCAGGGCGAGGAGCTGCTGCGAGGTGAGGCCTTGATAGGCGGGGTCCTCGACGACCTCCACCTGGTCCGAGAACTCCTCTATCCAGCCGTCCTCGTCGGTGTCGCCGAGAGAGTCGCGTACGGCCTGCCATCGTTCCTGGTCAGAGAAGTCGGTACGCACCAGGAGCAGGGCGTCGGCTTCGGGTAACATGTCCATCGGACGATCTTCGAGGCGGAGCCAGTGGCTCCGCAAGTGGCCCCCGGAAGCTCACCGACGACCGTAGTGTCCGTAATGGGTGCTTACTGGTGGCCTCACCTATTCAACTGTTGCGAGTTGTCCTTCCGGCAGGGCCTGATGGTGACGTTCCGTGTTCCCAGGCGGCGTAGCGGTTCCAGCCTCCACCGCTCTCCCGAAGGGGGCGGGCGGTGGTCTTGTCGTGGGTAGCTGAGGGCATCGGCGACGACGGGGGCAGGCATCTCCAGGAGGTGCTGCCGGATCGCGACGCCGCGGGCGGCGGCCGCCGCCGCGCTGGCCCCGCGGGGACGTTGGCGGCGGCTTTCTACGCCTGGAAACATCTGGGCGCGTATCCGGAAGTTCTACTCGTAACCAGGGCAGCCTAAGGGCTGGCCCAGGGGTCGCGGCGGTGCCCAGCATCTGGTCTGATGAGCGCGTGCCACCCGTACAACAACTCCGGCCGGGGATGCCCGGCCGGCAGCGCCGAACTCGCCGCCGACGTGCTGTGATCGTACGGTCGCCGATCTCGGCCTCCCAGAGATCACGGGTGGGTATGCTTTCGGGGTTGGACGGGCAGCGGAGTAGGTCCTGGCCTTGGGATGGGGGACGCCGGTCATGCGGACACGGATATTTCAGGTCGACGCCTTCACCAGCCGGCGTTTCGCGGGAAATCCGGCCGCGGTGGTGCCAATGGAGGAGTTCGCCGGCGACGCGGTGCTGCAGGCCGTCGCCGCCGAGAACAATCTGGCCGAGACGGCGTTCCTCGTTCCCGGAGACGGCGACTATCGCCTGCGGTGGTTCACGCCGACCGTTGAGGTACCGCTGTGCGGGCATGCCACGCTGGCCAGTGCGGCCGTGGTGATGGAGCGGCTGGAGCCCGGTCGCGACCGGGTGGTGTTCCACACGGTCAGCGGCCCGCTGCCCGTGCACCGGACGGGCGAGGGGTATGCCATGGACTTCCCGGTCCGGCGGCCCGAGCCCGTCCCTGCCCCCGCCGGGCTGACCCAGGCCCTCGGCGTGGTCCCGCTCGAGGTGGTCGCGGATGCCTTCAACTACACCGCCCTGCTGCCGGCCGCGCGGCAGGTGCGGGAACTCACCCCCGACCTCGCGGCGATCGCCGGGCTGGACCGGAGCGGGGTGATCGTGACCGCACCAGGGGACGGCGATCACGACTTCGTCAGCCGTTACTTCGCCCCGGCCAAGGGCATTCCCGAAGATCCTGTGACGGGAGGGGCGCACTGCTCGCTCGCCCCGTACTGGGCCACCCGGCTGAACAAGCGCGAATTTCGCGCCTTCCAGGCGTCGCGGCGCGGCGGCGAGATCGTCTGCCGCCTCGCCGGCGATCGTGTGGAACTGCGGGGTTCCTGCGTGTTCTACCTGGAAGGCGAGATCGAGATCTGAGCCGAGTAGGAGGGCGTCCGCGCACTACTTCTGGATACTCGCATAGCTAGCCCTGCTCGATCCGCGAGGGGCCGCTACAGTTCGGCGCCATGCGGCAAGCTACTGCCTATTTCACCTTCTCCTGGGCTTCTCCTGGGCAAGCTCAGGTGAGCGTCGTGGTTGGCCCGCAGGGCGCAACTCAAGTCGTCAGGATGTGCCGCCGAAGGCGACGTCCTTGGTCTCGACCGCCCCAGCCGTCCGCCCCGGCGCCGTCTGGTAGGTCCAGTAAAGGTTCGTGTGCGCGATGACCTGGTCCGGCGGCGGTGCGCCCCATGCTGTCTTGTCGCTCGTCGTGTGGGCGTCGCTGACCAGGGTCGCGTCGTACCCCCTGGCGAACGCGCCGTGGAGCGTCGAGCGGATGCACGCGTCGGTCTCCGCGCCGACGACGATGAGCCGCCCAACGCCGAGTCCCGACAGCACGGTCTCCAAAGTGGTGTCCTCGAAGGAATCGCCGTAGCTCTTCTCGACGAGCGGTTCGGCGTCCTCTGGAGTGAGCTCCGGGACGATCCGCCAGTCGTCGCTCCCCCTCGTGAGCTCCTCGTCGGAGTGCTGGACCCAGACGACCGGGACCCCTTCCCGCCGCGCCCGTTCGACGAGGCCGGCGACGTTCGCGACGACCACGTCGCGCTGGTGGGCCTCTTCGACGACGCCCATCTGAACGTCGACGACAAGGAGCGCGGTGTTCGGCCGGTTCTCCAATGTGGTCATGAGCTCCCTTTGCTCGTGCTGGGTTCGTGTCTACGCACGGTAGCTCCACCCACCGACAGCGGGGCGGTCGTCGATCAGCGCTGCCGCCCAGGCGGCAGCACGAGGAAGTCCGGTATGTCCGGACAGTTGAATGGGCGAGCTCACCAGTCCAGGACCCCGGACACCTGGCTGGAGCGGGCTCATGAGCGTTGGGATGAGGTCCGCGATCTCCCTCAGGTGTTCATCGCGCTGCGATCCGGGATGCCCTGGATACGGACGCGATCAAGTACCGACAAAAGGGGCAGTCTCCTGGTCGTGAAGGGTGGGTCAGAACCGTTCGTTGATCGCGGCCGACGAGAATGGCGGCTTTGCAGTCCGCCTTTCGGTCAGGTGGAGGCGAGCCCGCGTCCGAGCGTCCGATCGAGGGCTATGCGGGTGAGCCAGCCCAGGCCGGCCGTGAAGAGCGGCGGCCACACGATCGGCCCGAAGGTGTAGCCCACCAGCACCACGAGCGGGATCCACACACGGTTCACCGCCTGGTGGAGCGCGCCGGGCGGGCGGACCCCAGCGAGCCGCGTCAGATCGGGTAGCGCGAAGAACACCAGCGCGGCGGCCGTGGTCGGCAGGGCGTACTTCTGGCTCTCGAAAACGGCGAACGCGGCCAGGAACAGCGCGACAGCGCCCCAGACGATCCTTTTCGGCCGGCTGCCCACGCCGGGGATGCGCGGAGACGCGGCCTCGCGCGGAGGTTCAGTGCTCACGCGGACAGCGTACAGATGACCTTTGCTAGAACGCGAGCGAGGTCTCGCATTCTGGCGTGTGCCCGGACGGCAGGCGTTCGGTGAGCTTCTCGGCCAGCTCAGGGTCCACGACGTAAAGCTGGCGCATGGCGGCGGCTGCGCTCTGGCCCCGGTCTGCGAGTACTTTCCGCCGTTCGCGGTGGTGCGACAGCCACAGCCGGTGACCGTGCGGCACCTGCTCAGCCACAGTTCCGGCCTGGCGCGTGCTGTGATCATGCCGCTCATGAGTTGCGTCTTCTGCCGCATCGTCGCCGGCACCGAGCCCTCGCAGACCATCCATAAGGACGAGCACGTCATCGCCTTCCTCAACCTCGCCCAGGCCACCAGGGGTCACACGCTGGTCGTCCCCAGAGCGCACCATCGAGACCTGGGGGAGATCCCAGCAGAGACGGCAGCACACGTCATGCGGGCCGCGGTCGAGGTGTCCCGACGGCTCGCCGGCGCGCTCGGGGCTCCTGGCGTGAATCTCTGGCACGCCAGCGGCGAGACCGCCTGGCAGAGCGTCTTCCACTTCCACCTCCACGTGGTGCCCCGCTTCGAGCCCACCGACCTCACGCCGCCGTGGACGGAGGTCGAGCACCCGGTCGAGTCCCTCAAGGGGCTGGCCGAGAAGATCAGAGCCTGGCGCTGAGGACGAGCACTAGGACGGGCTACTGCCCCCTATCAGCAATCATATGAACACGCTAGGTGAGTGGTCGAGCCTCCGAGTGCTGCTACTTCTCACCGACATTCCGGGCCCGATCAGCCCCCGAGTGCTGCCCAAACTGACCGACAAACGCTGCTGCTATTCACCAGCAAAATCAGCCGGACGAACGCCAATCAGTCGCCGACATCGCCACCGCCATCGGCGAGGTCACGGCCCACGCGATCGAGGCCACCAACACGGGCCGGACCGAGGACGCCGCCGAAGTCCGCGCAATCACCGAGGCCATGGTTCGTCTGCTGGCCAGCATCCCGCTGCGGTCCGACGGGCAACTCACCGTCAAGTCCCTCGCCGAGGAGGCCGGGCTGCGGCGTAACAAGCTGACCCACAAGCACACCGGGCCCAAAGACCTGTTCTACGCGCTGGTCCGAGGCCAAGACCACCGCCCCAAGATCGCCGACCACCTGGAGGCCGACAACGACCGGCTCCGCCAGAAACTCGCCGATCTCCGCACCGACCACACCCGGCTCAAGGAGCAACTGGCCCGGTTCGCCCGCGTCATCCACGTGCTGGAAGTGGAGAACGCCCAACTCCGCGAGCAAGCCCAGCCTGGTGCCGTCGTCCGTCCACTACCACGACTCGCCCAGTAACCCGAGCATGCTCCCAGTGGCCTCGGCCGTCGACCGCAGCCACTGCCAACTTCCGAGAACAAGGAAGCAGATGTCGGCATATATATTCGGGCACGCCGTTGAGTACAGGTAAGCCTGCCGCACAGGTATGTGGTAGGTGAGGTCAACTTCAGCTGAGGAGACGTTCGCGCATCTCTTGGGCAGGACGGTACTGCGGGTCGAGGGTCAGTGCCTGGTCGTAGCAGGCCAACGCGTCGGCCGTGCGGTCGGCTGCGGCGAGGGCATCGCCACGCAACACCCAAGTTCGGACGTCCCGCGGGTCGATTTCTAAGGACCTGTCGTATGCCGCCAGCCCATCGTCGACCTGCTCCATTGCGGTGAGCAGAGTTCCCAGCCGACGCCAGCCGTAGCTGTAGCGCGGAGCGATCTCAAGCGCCTGCTCGATGCGTTGTAGGGCCTCGTCGTATCGTCCTTGCCTTCGCAAGAAACCCGACCAGTTGGCCAACAGTTCGACATCGCGGGGAATCCGCTCGGCTGCGCGCCGGAACATGGCCTCCGCCTCATTCGGCCGGCCGAGGTCGTCGAGCGACGCGGCCTTGTTCCGAAGCGCCATGGGGTAGTCCGGCGCAATACCGAGGCAGTGGTCATAGCAGCTGAGCGCCTCCTCGTCGCGGCCGAGTTCGCTCAAAGCACCACCCTTGCAGACCCAGGTACTGGGTTCCTCCGGGGTGAATTCGAGTGCCCGGTCGTAGCTGTCCAATGCCTCGACACGACGGTCTAGATCGACGAGCGCCAGGCCTCGGACCTGCCACAGGCGGCCGCGGACAACATCGTCGTCCCCTGTCGCGGCAATGGTAAGACCTCGGTCGGCGGCGGTCAGAGCCTGGTCGGGCATGCCCAAATGACGAAAGCCGACGCTTCTGTCGACCCAGGTGTACGGGCTCACCTTGCCCGGTAGCGGAGGCGATGGCACGGCGCGCATGGTAAGCCCGCGATACACGCTGCCCAACTGTCCGCGAACCTCGCCGAAGGTGGCTGGGCGGCGGTCCGGATCGGGATCGGCACAGTCCCGGATCAGGTTGACCAGGTCTCGCGAGGCACGCCCGCTAGTTCGCCACCGGTCGAGGTGCCGACGACGGCGGCCGATCGGTGGCAGTTGGCCACTGAGCAACTGATACAGCATTATTCCGAACGCGAATACGTCGGTTCGAGTGTCCAGCCGGGCACCGAGCTCGAACTGCTCCGGCGCCATGTAGGCAGGTGTGCCGGCGACGGTGCTGTACAGCGCTCGCGCCGAGGTGTGCCGTTCAGACAGGCCCAGCGAGGTTTCCTGGGCATACCGGAGTGCGCGGGCTAATCCAAAGTCGGTGACCTTCAAGGTGCCGCGCCTGGTCAGCATGCAGTTGGAGGGCTTCAGGTCTCGATGTACGAGGCCGAGCTGCGAGCGTGCATGTTCCATCCCATCGCACAGCTGAATGCCTAAGTCCACAGCGGTTCGGGCGCTGAGCGGCCCCTTTGCCAGGCGATCTCCCAGGTCACCTCCGTCGACGTAGTCCATGACCAGGCATGGGAATCCTTCGATCAGCTCCACCGACCTCGCGGTAACCACGTTGGGATGCGGATCGAGGCTTATCCACGTGGTTGCTTCGATGAGGAAGCGACGACGATCTTCGTCGTTCCACAGCAGCCGCGCATCGAAGGACTTGAGGGCGACCCGCTCGTTGTCCTCGACATTCTTGACGACATAAACCGCACCAAATCCACCCCGGCGCACATCCAGCACTTGGTATTGGGTGATGCCACCACCAGCAGTCCCGCGAGCGCCCTGCAGCAACTCTCCCACTGCGAAGTTGGACCTCTTTGGAGGCTCGGGAGGCAAGGCCCTCGCGGCAACTCGTGCATTTTGGTGTGATGGGTCGACATCCAGTGCACGCTCGTAGGCCTGACGGGCGGCTTCCACGCGCCCAGCCCGCTGAAACAACGCTCCCAGCTCGACGTGCAAATCGGCAGAACCAGGCCGCAGCAAGGCGGCCTGCCCCAGCGCTTCGATGGCCTCATCAAGCTTGCCCGCAGCCATCGCCGCACGGGCCTCATCGCGGAAACATCGGGCGTCATCACCCTGATCGAAACGATCGACCTTCCTGCCCCACCACCGCATGTTCACGCCTCCTCCAGCGCAGCCCATGCTCGCGTCACCGACACACCGTACAGGCACACCGTCGGGAGCCCTCCCTGTCGAGTCGTACACGCCTCCCACCAGACGCCGGACATTGCGCACGTTTCTCCGTACACGGCTCACTAAACGGCTTGCACATTTACGCCGACAGCAGACCTTGATCGGCAACACGCACAGACTTGACACGGAAGGACACTTCCGCAGCGACCCGGCCTACCTGCCCGAACTCAAGTCCTACCTTCACCAGCTCCTCGCCGACCGGGAACAGATCCGCTCGGCCACTGACCTGCAAGAGTGGGCCAAAGACCGCCTCGCGCCCCGCGAGGAAGAGATCGCACAGTTTCGGGAGCTGATCCGCCGCATCGAAGCCGACCTCGATGACCTCACCGCAGAGGACCGAGCCAGATCGCCGAGGCGGTCACCGTGATCCTCAAGACCCGCCAGGTCGTCAACCTCGGCATGCCAACCATCCGCGCATCTGGCGACGCTGAGGCGGGGTGAGCAGCCGATGAACCAGGACTCCCCACTGACCACGGCACGCCGCCACGACGTCGACCGGCGGCGGCCAACGCGTCCACCAAGCACTCGCGGACATGCACGTCGACGGATCAGCCATCACCATCTCGGCGGTCGCGGTCCGCGCAGGCGTCCACCGCTCGTTCATCCACCGCCACCCAGACCTGCACGCCGCCGTACTCCAGGCATCCGCCACAGCGCTCACGCAGCCATCCCCGGCGGCCACCACCATCAGCCACCGCTCAGTCCTGGCCGAGAACGCCAACCTCCACCAGCACAACCGCAGGCTCGCCCAGCACATCAGCGATCTCGAAGAGCGGCTGGCCGAACTCCTTGGCCAGCAGGCCTTCGACCGCAGCGGCCTGGGCGCCGCCACCAGCACCGCCGCCCTCCAAGACGAGCTGGAGACCCAGAAACAGGCCGTCCTGGATCTACGGCGACGGCTGGAAGAGCGAGAGGAGGAACTCGCCGCCGCCCGCGAAACCAACCGGCGGCTGATGAGCCAGCTCAACCGGACCGGCCCCTGAACAGCGGATGCTCCGACGCCCCGTTTCGGCTTCCGGCTCGCCTGAAGGAGCCACTGACCCGCAGGCGGTGCCCGAAAAGGGCTGTACTGCAACGGCGTTGCCGCCTTACGATCCCGATCATGGACTTCGACGTCGCGCCACTTCTGACGCCATATCCCTGTCCCGGCGGCGACCCGGCTCCCGGCGTCGTCGTTCTCCCCGGCGGGGGGTACACCCACCTCGCCGGGCACGAGGGCAAACCGGTCGCCGAGTGGCTCAACTCCCTCGGCTACGCCGCCTTCGTCCTCGAGTATCCGGTGGGCCCGGACGATATCCACCCGCTTCCGCTCAACACGGCCCGCGCCGCGCTGCGCCACCTGCGCGCCAATGCCGCGCACAACCGCATCGACCCCAGGCGCCTCGGCGTCCTCGGCTTCTCCGCGGGCGGACACCTCGCCGCGCACGTGGCCACGGCTCCGGAGACCTCCCCCGACGCGCGGCCGGACTTCGCGGTCCTGGTCTATCCCGCCTCGTCCTGGGGCTCGATCGAGCCTTTCGGGCCAGGCACGCCACCGCGTGACACGCTGCTCGGTCCTGAACCGACCCGCGCGCAGCGCGATGCCGTCTCCATTGAACTGATAGCCACCGAGGACACCCCGCCCGTGTTGGCCATCCATGCCGCGGACGACTTCGTCATTCCCGTCCGCCACTCCCTGCTCCTGACAGAAACGCTGGCTCGCCTCCGCGTGCCTGTCGAGTTGCATGTCCTGTCGCGCGGCGGCCACGGTTTCGGCCTGGGCGAGGACGACCCGGAGGTCCATCGATGGACGGCCTTGTGCGCAGACTGGCTCCGTCGCTACACCTGACAACTGGTCCCGTCGCCGGATGCCGTAGATTCCCGACAAGAACGCACGGGGCTCATGGCTGGCACCACGAGCGAACTCACCGACCCTCACGCTCGTCTGCGACACCCGTCGTGCACTACTTGGGACGCGATGACGGCCGCTGAGCTGCGAAGACGGAGCGCTCAAGATCATCACCCCGCCGGAATGCTCCAGCACACAGAACACGTACGCGTTGCGATCGGCCAGGCCGTCTTTGCGCGCGGGCTGGCCGAAGACCAGCCTCCGCCACACCCCGGTCACCCCCCGGCGTTGATCAACCGGACCGGCAGCAGGCCAATCCTGCATGGATCCTGCTCAACCTCAACATCGCGCGCTCTGCTGATCCGGATCCCGGTGAGCAGTTACTTGTTCCTGAGGCGGCAGAAGTAGACCAGGAGCGGTGGTGGGCAGTCCGAACGAGGCAGGATCCACGCCGGAGGCGGCTCGCAGATCTACCTCGCCGCCTTCGAACCGTGCGCCTTCGAAGGTGACTTCGCTGCCGTTGAATAGCGCTGTGCCGAAATAGGCCCGAGGTGTGGGCCTGTGCCGGGGACGACATCTGTGGGGGGAATGTCGTCCCCGCACGGCGGGGACTGTCCGCCTCTTCTGCCCGATTCCATGATCATCCCTGCGGGGGTTCCGCCCGGCGTGCCGGGGACGGGCTCTGCCCCGAACGCCGTTCCCGGCCGTGGCGACGCCTCGGGCCAGGTGGCCGAGGCCCCAGCGGGAGATGAGTAGCCGGTCCCGCCGGGGCGGCCCCCCGGTTGTGCCCCTCGGAAAGTCGCGGGGCCATCATGCGGGTGCCGCTGATCGATGTGGAGTACCCCGGGCGGGATCGCGGATGAAGCTTGCCCATTTTTGACCTCGGGGGCGGCTTCCTTTGGGCCCAGGCAGAGTGAACGTGTGGTGTCCTCGCAGGTCACGCCGTAGCGTGGGGAGAGGGTAAGGATTGTGTACCTGCCCGGGTGAGGATGATGACTCTGTTGACGCTGGTGACGCGGCAGCCCGATTGCATGATCGTGGCTCTGCAGGGGGAGCTGGACATATACTCGGCTCCCTGCCTGCGGGCCGCTATCAGCGAGGCGCTGGCAGAGGGGCAGCGCAACCTGCTGGTGGACGCGGCCGGATTGACCTTCTGCGACTCTGAGGGGCTGCAGGCACTGCTGAAGGCACAGGGCGAGGTCACC
Source organism: Nonomuraea sp. 10N515B (assembly GCF_052245915.1). NCBI lineage: Bacteria > Bacillati > Actinomycetota > Actinomycetes > Streptosporangiales > Streptosporangiaceae > Nonomuraea > Nonomuraea sp. 10N515B. Next base: position 109,341 of record NZ_JBQQBQ010000027.1, on the reverse strand, counting down.
GGTGCGGGCGGCAGCATGGAACTGGCTCACGTGCACGGCAGGGTCCGTCACGTCCTGGAAATCTCGGGGCTGACCTGTGCGTTCACGATCAGGCCGGAACGCCGTTTCGAGTAGGAAAGGCCGCGCCGGGAACGGGATCCTCATTGCCGTCCCCGGCTACCGCTTTCCTCGGGCCACGTGCCCAGGACCCGCCGAGTGCTCCGGATCGTGCCGGGACGGCCTCCCAGTGGATGAGCGTCCCGAAGTAGGAGGCCGCAAGAGCCACCATGCGGGGCGGGATGGTCGATGTGGAGCATCCTGGGGCGCTTGCGGCAGACACTTGCCCACTTTTGACCGTGCAGGGCGGGGGCTGGGGTCACAGGCAAGGTTCACTACGCGTAGTCGGCGTGTTGCTGATAGGTAGGGGATGCCGCGTCGCCGACCAATCGAAGGTGCGGTGGCGTATCGGCCCGGGGCGTGCGGCGGTCGGCCGCCGACAGGAGGGGACTGGACTCCGCACGCTCCCCATGAGCGGGCTGGGACGGGAGGCTGGCGCGCGCTCCGGCCAGACGGAGGACGAGTTGTAGCCAGGCGTCGGTGATCGCCGACTGCCGGGACGATAGCTGAGGCGTCAGATCATCGTGGCGCACCTGTCCCATCGTGACCTGCGGTAAGCCGAGCAGGCGGCAGGCGCGCCGGTACGTCGGGCGGCCAAAGGGGTCCCGCAAATGCGGCGAAGGACTTCACGACCAAGAAGGCGCGCGTCATCGACGACGGTCGGCCGATCATGGTCGTGAACCTGCTGGCCATGGACGGCACCGACTCCACGAAGATCAAGTTCAATCTGCCGGGTGAGCAAAACCACCTCAAGCCGGGTCAGTCCGTGCGGGTGGAAGGGCTGTGCTACGGCATGGCCCGAGACGGCGAGGTGCGGTGGTGGAGCGCTGATGCGGTGATCCCGCTGAACGGGGGCCGGTGACGGCGCAGCACGTCTACGCTCCGGCCCGCTGGCCAGGCCGCGCACGCGGAGATCCGGCTACGCCGCGACCCGTCCACGTCGTTCTTCACGGTGATACTGCCGGTGCTGCTCCTCGTGCTGGTCTCACTGGTCTTCGGCGAGGCTCGGGTCGCCGCGATCGGGGCTACCCGAGAACCTGTTCGCGGACGTGGCACCGAAGGTGCCGGCGTCCTGGCGGGCGCAGGCTGCGGTCGAGTCGCCGTCGCATCTGCGGCGCCGTGCGCCCAGTTCGCAGGCGTCCGCGGTGACGTTGCTGGCCGCGCTGTTGGTGGAGTGGGAGCGGGAGGTCACCGATGCGCCGGCGGATCTGCTGATCGCCACGGTGCGCCGGATACCTCTCATTGTGCGAGTCCTTCCTGTGTGCGTGTGCCCTTCACCGTGCTCGCGGCGACATCTGTCACGCGGGTGTGGTGCGGCCCCGCCGCCCCGGCGGGCGGAGGGGCCGTGACCTGCTGGGAACCGATCTATCCGAGCACCGGGTAGTTCGCGCGGAACACGTTGTGGGGGTCACGGGCCCGCTTGATCTCCCGCAGCCGCGCGAGCGCGCTGCCGGAGAAGGACTTCGCCGCCGTCTCACCGGGGGACAGCAGGGTGTACGGCTTGCGGCCGCTGATGTAGGCCTCCAGGTCGGCCACGACCTCGGCCTGCTTGGCGCGCGTCGCATCGGCCGCGTGCGGCAGGCCGAGACCCAGCAGGCCGAGCAGGTACGGCTCAGCCACCGCGCCGCTCGCACCGGCCCCGCCGCCCGGCTCGGCGAGCGCCCCGCCCAGGTGCCTGATCTGCAGGTTGATGAGCGGTTCGACCGGCTTGGCCAGCAGGAGCTCCACCGCGTCCGCGTCCAGGCCGGTGAGCAGCTCCGCACGAGCGATGGATGGGGCCGGATCGGTGGGCTCGGCGGCGATGTCACCCAGGTCGGCAACCGGGACAACGCCGCGGCTGTCGAGGATCGCGCCCTCGATCTTGTCGAGGCGCGCCAGCAGGTCCTCCCCCTGAGCCGCCTCACCTAAGTAGGCCAGATCCAGCGTCACCATCGGCGACGCGCCGGGTGGCTGGAGCCGGTTGATCCAGACACTGAGTTCACGCGGCGCCTCGGCGGTGATCTCCAGGAACGCGTCGTACACCTCCCTGGTCCGGTGCTCCGGCCAGATCACGCGCCCGCCGTACAGGGCCGGCGCGGGATACAGCTCGAGTTCGAGGCCGGTCACCACCGCGAAGTCCCCGCCACCGCCGCGCAGCGCCCAGAACAGCTCGGGATCGGACTCGGCGGTCACCCGGCCCGGCTCGCCATCGGCGTCCACGATGTCGATAGCCCGCACGCTGTCGGAGGCCAGGCCGTACTTGCGGCTGAACCAGCCGACCCCACCGCCCAGGGTGTAGCCGGTCACGCTGACCCCCGGCGCGCTGCCGGACAGGCCGGTCAGACCCAGCGGACCGGCCGCCGCCAGCACCTGCCCCCACTTCACGCCCGCGCCCACCCGGACCACGCGCTCCTCCGCGCGTACCTCCACCTCGTTCAGCAGGCCGGTACGCAACAGGATCAGGCCTTCCACATCACCCGAGGCACCATGCCCGCTCGGCTGCGCGGTCACCGTCATACCCGCCCGCCGCGCGTAACGCACGAGCGCCGCCACGTCATCGGCATCCGCGGCCTCCGCCACGGCCGCCACCGGCTGCCTGACGGTCAGATTCCACGCGGTGGCCGCCTGTTCAAAGCCGTCGTCATCGGCCAGGAGCACGCGCCCCTTGAGGACACCGCGCAGATCGTTGATCGTCATTGTCGTCTCCCTTTTCGAGTTGTCAGAGAATGCGGACGTCAGGCGGGCTGCGCGGCGGTCGCCGGGGTGGTGCTGGTCTCGCGGAGGGTCAGCAACCCCGTGACCGCGATCAGCGCCGCGGTCAGGCCGTGGATGCCGAGCGCGGCGGCCGTGGATCCGTGGTGGGCCAGGACGTTGACCATGTCGCCGAACGGGGCGACGGCCACCATCAGCAGGACCCAGCCCAACGGGCGGCGGTAGCCCGTCACTAGCAGGATGCCCATGGCCAGGCCCATCGCGATCTCGCGGCTGCCCTTCACGATGGAGAAGCCGCTGCCGTCAGAGGGCCAGTTCGCCAGCCCCGGGAAGGTGGTCCCGAGGGGCAGGACGAAGGACAACCCGAGGTAGAGGGTGAACAGGACGACGACGGCGGCCAGGACGGTGTTGAGCTTCTTCAGCGACATGGTCGTTCTCCTTGTATGTACGGACGGGCAGAGTTCAGCCGCGGACACGGCGGATATGGCGGGCGTAACGGGGGCGGCCGATGACGTGCCAGATGACGCGGACCGGGGCGGGAAGGCCGCTGAGGACGATGGCGCGCTCGGCCGGGTTCGCGTCTTCCAGGACGGCGCCGAAGAGCGTGAGCAGGGTGAGCTTGGGAGTGTTGTTCACCAGGTGGTCGCCTAGGGAGGCCCACTCCTGTTGGGTGATGTGCTTGGCCGCGAGCGGGAGGAGGGTGGCCTCCTCGTCGTCGAGGTGTTCCAGCAGGACCGCGCGGTGCTCGCAGAGGGCGGCCGCCAGGGTGTCGCGTTCGTCGGCGCCCGCGGTGGCCTCCCAGGCGGGGACCGAGGCGTCCAGCCTGCTCAGGGTGGCCGCGACGCGTTCGTGCTGGGCCTGCATGCGCAGGACAATGTCGGCCTCCAGGTCCACCCGGGAAAGGAGCGGCGGCCACAGCAGCTCGTCCTCGCCCTCGTGATGGTTGTGCAGGCCCAGCCGGTAGACGCGGAAGTGGCCGGCGATCACCTTGGCGCGAGCGGTGTCACCCGGGGCGACGGCCGCCACGAGCTCCACCAGCAGCCGTGACTCACGGCGGAGCACGCGGTGGACGATCTCCATGTCCCGGGTGTTGACGCTCATCTGTTCCCGCCCCTTCATCGGTTGCGATGTGTTCAGGCTGCTCCTGGGTGTTTGGAGGGGATTTGGAGGGGACTTGGAACGTCCACGTAAGATATGCGGATCATGGTCTTCATCCGGGTGCTGGGCTCTTTCGTGGCCGAGGTCGGCGGCGAGCCCGTTCCCTTGGGCGGGCCGCGGCAGCGGGGCGTGCTGGCGTTGCTGGTGGCGGCGCGTGGGCAGGTCGTGCCGGTCGACCGGATGATCGAGGATCTGTGGCGCGGGGAGCCGCCCGCGCGGGCGCTGATGTCCCTGCAGGCGTACGTGTCCAACCTGCGCCGACTGCTGGAGCCCGGACGCCCGCCGCGCACGCCGGCCCGGCTGCTGGTGAGCGCGGCGCCGGGTTATGCGCTGCGGCTGCCACCGGAGGCGGTGGACGCGTGGCGGTTCGAGGGCCTGCTGGGCCAAGCGCGTACGGACACCGACCTACGCGCCGCGCAGGCTCGGCTCGCCGAGGCGCTGGGGCTGTGGCAGGGACCGGCGTTCGCCGAGGTCGCCGACGAGCCGTGGGCCGCCGCCGAGACGGCCCGGCTGAACGAGCTGCGCCTGGCTGCCACCGAGCTGCACGTCGCGGCGGGTCTGCGCATCGGCGACCCCGCCGCGGTGGTTCCCGAGGCCGAGCGGCTCACCCGCGACGAGCCCCTCCGCGAGGAAGGCTGGCGGCTGCACGCCCTGGCACTGTGGAGCAGCGGCCGCCAAGCCGACGCGCTGGCGACACTCCGCCGCGCCCGCGGCATCCTCGCCGAGGAGCTCGGGCTCGACCCTGGCCCGGACCTGACGGCGTTGGAGGAGGCGATCCTCACCCAGCGCACAGACGTCCTACGCGCGACCGTGCCCCCGCCCCCGCTGACCGCACCGCTGCCGCAGGTGGCCCCTCTCCCGGGGACGGCTCCGATCGTCGAGGCGCCGTTCGTGGGACGCGAGGCCCAGCTGTCGGCACTGGTCACGGCCGCCACCGGGGCCGCCACCGACGGAGCCCGTATCGCCCTTGTCACCGGGGAGGCCGGGCTCGGCAAGTCGACGCTGCTGGAACACCTCGGCAGGCGGCTCGAACGTGACGGATGGCTGGTCGCCGTCGGCCGCTGCCCCGAGGTCGACAGCGCGCCGCCCGCGTGGGCCTGGACTGAGGCGCTCAGAGCCGTCGCCGCGTCCAGGTCCCCGGGCGAGTTCGCCGACGACCTCGCGCCGCTGCTCACCGACACCGGGCCGGTGAACGCCGACGCCACCGCTGGACGGTTCCGCCTGCGCCAAGCCGTGTGGAAGTGGCTCGCGGCGGTCGCCACGGAACGCCCGGTCGCCGTCGTACTGGACGACCTGCACTGGGCGGACGCCACCACGCTGGAACTGCTCGGCGGCGTCCTCGGCATGCGGGCACCGATCCTGGCCGTCGCCTCGTACCGCGCGGACGAGAGCGGGCACCTCACCGAAACGCTGGCCTCCCTCGCGCGCGCCACGCCCCTCCGCCTAGCGCTGCCGGGGCTGAACGACGAGGCCGTCGCGGAGCTCGTACGGACCGAGTGCGAGGCCGACGAGGAGACCATCGCAGGGATCGCCGAGCGCACCGGCGGCAACCCGTTCTACGTGCGCGAAAGCGCCCGGCTGCTGAATGGCGAAGGCGCGCTGGTCGCCCTCTCCGAGGTCCCCGAAGGCGTACGGGACGTCCTGCGCCGACGGCTCGCGCGCCTGCCCGAGGGAGGCGTGTCCGTCCTCCGGCTGGCCGCGGTCGCAGGCCGGGAAAGCTCAGTGGACGTCCTCGTCAAGGCCGCCGACACCGACGAGGACGGCGTGATGGACGCGCTCGACGCGGGCGTCATCGCCGGGCTCCTCGACGAGCCCGGCCCAGGACTCATCCGCTTCGTCCACGCCCTCGTCAGGGACACGCTCATCGCCGACGTCAGCAGATTGCGTGCGACCCGGATGCACGCCCGGATCGCCGCCGCTCTTGAAGGCACCGACGACATCGCGGCGCTGGCCCACCACTACGCGCGCGCCGGCTCACCGAAGGCCGTCGGCTACTGCGTCCAGGCCGCCGAGCTTGCCGAGGCCCGCTACGCCCACGACGTGGCGGCCGACCTCCTCACCGATGCCGTCGCCAACTCGACCGGACCGGACGAACGCGTCGCATTGCTCGGCAGGCTGCTGCGCGCGCAGATCCGGGCGGGGGCCGTCGCAGCCGCGCGCGAGACGCGCCGTGAAGCCGTGGAGTACGCAGAGTCTCTGGGCCGCGACGACCTGATGATCGCCGCATTCACCGCGTGGACAGAGCCGACCGCCTGGCAGGCCCGTACGTACGGCACGGTGGACCGGCCCATCGTCGACCGCCTGAGCCGCCTGCTGAAGCGTGACCTGACCCCTTCGGTGCGGTCCCGGCTCCTGACGGCGTACGCGCACGAACTGGTCGGCGAGGACGACCCGACGGTTGTAGAGGCAGCGCAGGAGGCACTTGACCTCGCCACCGAACCCCGGTTGCGGGCCGCGGCACTCGAGATCCTGACCCGAGTCCACGGCGACGCCGAGCTCTGCCGGGAGCTCGTGGAGATCGGCACCGAGCACGACCTGCCGGTCTACCGCGTCACTGGGCTGCTCAACCATGCCAGCGGCGCCGCCGACGCCAACGACCCGGTGACCATGCACCAGGTGATCACCGAGGCCCTGGAACTCGCGCGCACCTACCGAATGCGCGAGGCGATCGCCGTCGCCGAGATCACGCTGGCGAGCCTGGCGCTCATCGAAGGCCGATTCGCCGACGCCGAACTCCTCTACATCAAGGCCGACGAGGGCATGCGGCGCATCGGATCGGTGCACGCCACGGGCTTTCTCCAACTCGCCCTGGCCACGATCTGGCTGAACGACGGCACGCTCGGTGCGCACCTGGACGACGTGCGCGCCCTCCACGCCGCGCTCGGCCCCATGGTCTCCGACCTGCTCACGCTCGCCCTCCACGCCAACGGCCTGGACGCCGAAGCCCGCGAGGTGCGCGCGTCACCCTGCCCGATCCGCCCCGACTTCTTCTTCACCTTCCTCACAACGTTGCGCGCGATGGCCATCGTCGCCTTGAACGACCGCGATGCCGCCGAGGAGATCTACGCGACGCTGCTTCCGCATCGCAACGGCCCCCCGGCGGGCGCCACGAGCCTGGCGCTTCGCCCGGTCGCCCACACCCTGGGTGAACTGGCCGTCTTCCTCGGCCGCACCGACGAGGCCGCCGCCCACTTCACCCAGGCCGCCACCATCGCCGACCACTGGAACGCACCCCACTGGGCCGCCGAGGCCCAGTTGCGAACGACCACCTAGCCTCTGCCCACGGCGCCGCACATCTGTGACACAGAACTTGCATTATCTGTCACACAGGCGGCCTTCGGGCCGTGTCCGCCCAGCTCGGCGCCTGCCGCCACGACGGCGACTCGGCTACATTGTGTGTCACATCGCCTGCCCGGGCCAGTGTTCCCGCGATGAGGGTGGCCAGCATCTCCTCCAGGGTGGCGGCGAAGTCCATGCGCAGGGCCGCGAGAGAGGGATCCGCCTCGTACGCGGCGAGCATGGCTGCGGAGGGCCGGGCGTGGGTCCACGCCGCGCCGATCACCATGATCGCCTGGGCACAGAACTGGTCGGCGTGACCGCCGAGTTCGGGCAGGTGACGGCGGGCCAGCGCGGCCAGGGCTGCGACATTGTCGAGGGCGGATCGCTTGTAGCGGGCGGCCACGTCGGCGGAGACGTTGTGCTCAAGGACGCCGGCTTGGGCACTGAGCAGGTCGCACAGCACCCGGTTCTGCGCCAGGGAACGGGTCAGGACGGCGGCGAACTCCTGTCCGCGCTGGAGCACCGCAGCGTCCGGGGCGATCGCGGCGTCCAGCTGCTCGGGGAGCTTGGCCGTCCACTGCCGCCAGTGGTGGTCCAGGAGTTCCAGCAGGACCGCCTCGCGTGACTCGAAGTACCGCAGCACGTTGGACTTCGCCAGGCCCACGCGTCGGCTCAGCTCGTTCAGGCTGACCGCGCTGACCGGCATCTCGTCGAGCATGGCCGCCGCGGTGTCGAGGATCGTCCGCTGCCGGATCTCGCGCTGTTCCTCGCTGCGCGCCCGCTGGAAAGTCGCCATGCGCCCATCTTACAGACTGCCGGTCTTTTGGCATCAGACCTTCGGTCTCTTAATGTTTGACAGATAAGAGACCGACGGTCTTCTATAGCGGTCGTCGGTTGCGCCACCAGCACGTGAAAGAGGTCCAACGTCATGAGCGTTTCCAGCGTCGCCCTGGTCACTGGAGCAACCACCGGCATCGGCAAGGAGACCAGCCTGGCCCTGGCTCGCGCAGGCCATGCGGTCGTCGTCTCCGGCCGCCGCAAGGAGGCGGGAGAAGCCGTCGCCCGTGAGATCCGCGGCAACGGCGGCGAAGCCGCCTTCATCGCCGCCGATGTCGACTCTGAAGAGTCCGTCACCGCGCTGATCGCAGCCGCCGTCGAACACTTCGGCCGGCTCGACATCGCGGTCAACAACGCCGGGGTCTCCCTCGACACCGGCCGCCTGGCCGACGAGCCCACCAGCCGCTTCCAGCAGATGCTCACCACAAACGTGCTCGGCGTCTTCTGGGGCATGAAGTACCAGATCCAGCAGATGATGGCCCAGGACAACCCCGGCGGCGCCATCATCAACCTGGCCTCGATCGCGGGACTGGGCGGCATGCGTTACGCGGCCAACTACTCCGCCACCAAGCACGCCGTGGTCGGCCTGACCAAGTCCGCCGCACTGGAGTACGCCACCGACAACATCCGCATCAACGGTGTCGCCCCCGCCGCGATCAAGACCGACATCCTCAGCACCGCCATCGAGGCGGGCACCTGGGACGAGGCCACCATCGCAGCCCTCCAGCCGGTCAACCGGATGGGCCGCCCCACCGAGGTCGCCGAAGCCATCACCTGGCTCGCCTCACCGGCGGCGTCCTTTGTCACCGGGACCATTCTCAACGTCGACGGCGGCTACAAGGCCCAGTAAGAGACCCGCTGCCACCATCGCCGCGAAGCAGTTCCTGGACCCGCACATGGAGGAACGCATCAGCTTCGATGGCAGCGGCGGCCTGCCAGTCGAGGACATACCGATTGGTCGATAGCGCAACAGGTACGACGCCCCACTCGCAGCCAGGGTGGTGCGTCGTACGCCGCCGAACCGCTACCCCCTGCGATTCCGACCGTCGCGAGATTCCGCCCAGAGACAGATTCAACGAGCCCATCACCGTTGGCCTGGTCGCCACCGGCGGGCCGTGCTGGGCGCCGGCTGGGGGCGCGGTGCGGCCGTGGGACTGGTCACTTAAATTGCAATGGCACTTGGTCAATGCCTTTCAGCGCCCAGGTCAAGGCACTATTCCACCACGGCCGAAGATCATCGAGGCTGATCACCTAGGCGCTTGTTCTTTCCCGCGCGGCCTTCCCACTGCAATCTTAATGACGTTTCGTAGTGAAATCGTGTGATTATCTGCAGGTCAAGGCGGAATGGTCACGTAAATTTCAGCGGGAACGGTCATCACCTTGCAATCGACTAGCTCACTGCCTATGGCTCCGGGGAGGGTGTGCGTCGGCCAGCACTGATCGGGAGCTCGCTGGAAAAATTCGCGATGGCTCGACTGGCTTTGAGCACACGTGGCCGCGGTCCCGCGGCCAGATCCGGTCAGTTTCGGGCGAACAGGGCTGGGGTCGTGGTCATATCCCAACGAGATTTCTCGATAAGCGCTGTGGCGCAGGTCAGCGGTGTGTTGGGGTTGTAGCGCGGACAAGCGGGTCTCGATTTAGGCATACCGGCAAGTAGTAACGCAGCATCCCCGGTACGGTGACGATTCGTGCCGCATGAGTATCTGTCTGACGAGCAGGTGGGCCGGTACGGCCGGTTCATGGCGGACCCGACGCCCGAAGAGCTGGAGCGGTTCTTCTTCCTGAACGGCCTCGCTGTAGTCGCGGGGAAATTTCCAACGGATTTGCCTGACCTGCGGCGATACGCGGGTCTGGACGGCAGTCACGAGGCGTCTACGGTGGGATCATGGGCGACGACGAGCCGAGGTTCGGCTACGGCCAAGGGCGGCGGCCGCTGTGGAGCGAGCGCGATCGCGATGCCGAGCGAATCCGGGACGCACTGCGTGCTGCCGGGCTGATGGAGTTCAGCGACGGCCGGGCCGGGTTCGTGGTGGAAGGCGGGGGCGCAGAGCGGCCCTTCCTGGTGGCTTTCGCCGGGCCCGCGAGCGGTGCCGGGGACCAGGTTGCCGCGTACGCGGCAGCGCTGAGGACGGCCGGAATGCGGGCCGAGCCCGACTCCGATGACGAGCAGACCCTGCGAGTGTGGCCGACCTGATGAGCGGTCGGCCGCCATGGTGTGGTGCGGTCAGCGGGGGCGGCGCCGCTGGATGGGGTCGGCTTCGGCAGTGATGCGGGCGGAGGTCTCCTCACCCAGACGCACGTAGCGGCCGAGGCTGGCCAGATGCTGGTGGCGGCTCTTGGCCTGCAGCTCGGGCGCGGTGCGGCCAGCTTGGGCGAGGTGCTGGAGCGCCGAATGACGCAGCTGATGCAAGGTCCACCCTTGGCGGTGCGGGTCGAGTTCGGCCGAGGCGGTCTTGAACAGGTATTCGGCGCGCGGGTAGGACAGGCGGCCCCGCCCGGTGATGGGACAGACGTCGCCGGATGCCGGCGCGCGGCGGCCGGAGGCGGGAGCGCGCCGGTCGGCCAGGAACACCGGCCCGGCGGTGCGGCCGATCAGCAGGCGGGGCAGCAGCCGGGCCGTCGGGGTGGCCCAGTGCACGTACTCGATGGCGCCGCCCTTGCTGGTGACGCGGGCGCGGCGGAACTCCAGGTCGAGGTCCTCGACGTTGAGGGTGAGGATCTCCTCGGCTCTGGCGGCCGTGTCGTACAGCATCCGCCACAGCAGGCGTTCGCGCAGAGCGTGCTTGGGGTCGGTGAACAGCTTGTCCAGGCGGGCGGCGGGGATGGCGCGATCGCCACGGCGCGCGGCCTTGCGGCGCTCCAGCCGCCGGGCGGGGTTGGTGGCCAGCAGGTCCTGGCGCTGGGCCCAGGTGGTGAAGGAGACCAGCGCGGACAGGTGGCGGTTCCAGGTTGCGGCGGCCGCGGTGCTCCACTGGTGCATCACCGCGGCGTACTGCTCGGGGGTGAGCGCGGCGACCGGGTGCTGCGGCCCGGCCACGGTGGTCAGCCGGGCGAGGGTCTGGGCGTAGCCGGCGCGGGTGGTGGCCGCCTGCAGGGACTCCAGGAAGCGCTCGACAGCGGCCTCGACCGGCGATCCGGTCGTCGGGCCGGTGGCGGGATCGGCCGGCGGGGTGGACGGGCCGGGGAAGGCCACGACGGACACGGCGTCCTCCTGGCAGACGATGTGACACATAATGTAGCCGAGTCGGCCGCGCGGCGGCGGACGGCGAGCTGGGCGGACGCGATCCGCTGAGGGCGAGTGTGACAGATAATGCAACTTCTGTGTCACATGTATCACTCCGCTGTTCCTCCTGCGGGGGATGCGTCCTCGGATCCCGCGAAAACTACGACGAGCTCCAGCCCGCCGGCCGGGTTGGAGCTCGCTCGCACGTCGGCCCCGTGGGCCTTCGCGATCGCTGCGACGATCGACAAACCGAGCCCGGCACCCTGTCCGGGGGTCGTGTGGAGCCGTCGGAAGGGCTTGAAGAGGTCGCCGAAACGTTCCGGGGGCACGTGCGGGCCGGTGTTACGGACCGTCAGCGCTCCGCGGGAGAGCGTTACCTCAACGGTTCCGCCGGGATGGTTGTAGCGGACCGCGTTGTCGAGGAGGTTGGTGACGAGCCGGTTCAGCAGGACAGGGTCCCCGTCGACGACGAACGGCTCTGCCTGCCCCGTCACACTGACGCCGTCGGCATCTCTTTCCGCCAGGGCGCGCCGTACCACCTGGTCCAGGGCCACCGGACTCCTGTTGTCCAGGCCGTGTTCTGCCTGGGCCAGGACCAGCAGGGCGTCGATGAGGTTCTCCGCGCGGCGGTTGTGGCGCAGGAGCGTGCCGCGGATCTCGCCGACATCCTCGGGAAGCCCGATCTCGATCGCCGCCCGTTGGACGGCCAGCGGAGTCCGCAGCTCGTGGGAGGCGTTCGCGATGAACCGCCGCTGCCCTTCGACGGAGCGTTCAAGCCGGTCGAGCATCGCGTCGAAGGTGTCGGCCAGTTCCTTCAGCTCGTCCTTCGGCCCGGCGAGCGCGATCCGTTCATGCAGGGTCGACAGGGACAGCCGCTGCGCGGTGGCGGTGATCCGGTGGATGGGCCGCAGGATCCGCCCAGCGAGCAACCACCCGACGGCCAACGAGACCAGTGTCAGGGCCCCGACCGTCAGCGCGGTCACCTGCCACTGGTAGCCGATCACGTTGTTCACCAGTTCGGGCAGCTGTGGTAGCCGATCGTTCGGCACGCCCCGCGGCGGCGCCGCCCCTCCGCCAGCCAGCCGGCCGATCCGCACGTCCAGCGCCCGGCGCAGCAGGAGGTTGACCGTGACCAGCAACACAACCGAGGTGAGCAGGAACAGCCCGGAGTAGATCAGGGTGAGCCGTACCCGGATCGTCGTCACAGCAGGTATCCCGCGCCCGGAACGGTCTGGATGCACGGTGGGTCGCCCAGCTTGGCCCGCAGACGGCTGATCAGGACCCGCACCACTGTGGTGAACGGATCGGCGTTCTCGTCCCAGGCCTCTTCAAGTAGCCGTTCGGAGCTCACGACCGCGCCGTCCGCCCTCATCAGCACCTCAAGGACGGCGAACTCCTTGAGTGACAGATGCAGGTGCCGCCCGTCCCGCGAAGCTTGCAGCCGGTGCCTGTCGAGCACGATCCCGTGCCGCATCAGCACCGGTGGCACCTGCGACTGGCTGCGCCGCCCCAACGCCTGCACTCGTGCGACCAGCTCGGTGTAGTCAAAAGGTTTGGGCAGGTAGTCGTCGGCCCCCATCCCGAGACCTGCGACTCGTTCCGGCACCGACGCCGCCGCCGTCAACATCAGGATCCGCGTACGGCTCCCGCGCGCCACCAGCTCACTGCACACGAGGTCGCCGTGAATCTCGGGCAGGTCCCGGTCCAGCACGAGAACGTCGTAGTCGTGCACCGCCAGCCGCTCCACCGCGGCGGCCCCGTCGTACACCACGTCGACGGCCATGGCATGGCGGCGCAACCCCACCGCCACGAGATCGGCCAGGTCGCGTTCGTCTTCGGCCACCAGAATCCGCATCCGACGTTCATACTCGAACCGGCGTTTCAATGGCGTTAACGGATCCGTTCACGACCGTGTAACCCGCTTCAGGCCACGCTGGCGGCCATGATCAGAGCCCTCTGCGCGGCCGTCCTGGTGGCGGCCTGCTCCATATCCGCGCCCGGGTCCACGCTCGAATCGTCCCCATCGGCCACCACAGACGGGGGCTGCACCACCAGCACGCCGCCACCGCCGCAATCGGCACCGCCGACATCAGTGAACACGCTCCGGCAGGCGTACTTCTGCGTACTGGACAACTATTACAGCGGCTCCGTCATGGATTCGAAGGAGCTGCTGAAGAGCGCCTTCGCCGCCTATACCCAGAACCTGATGGAGCGCGGCGCGGATCGGGCCGGCCTTCGGCTGCCCGCCCTGACCGGGAACCGCGACACCGACTGGCCCGCCTTCGCGAAAGTCCTCGGCGCCGGCGACCCCGCCGCCCTGCGCGCTGCGATCACCGGCATGGTCGCCGGACTGCACGACAACCACGCCCGCGCGGTCAGGCCGACCCCGTCGCAAGAGGGCGGGCCAACCGGAACGGGCATCGTGGGCATATCGGCCCGCCAGGGCCAGCAACTCGACCCGGCGGCCAGGCCGCCGTTGTTCATCACCAGCGTCCTGCCTGGCAGCCCCGCCGCCAAGGCCGACATCAGACTCGGCGACATCATCGTCAAGGCCAACGGCGTGCCGGCGTTCATCGGGAACACCGTGAACCAGAGCATCGTCGAAGCCTTCGCCACCAACCCGGTAAAGCTCACGCTCAAGCGCCCCACGACGGGACGGACCCGCACCGTCGAGCTCAAAGAGGGCCCCATCACGCGGCAGCCCCCGGCGGTGACGTCGAAGAAGCTCGCCGACGGCGTCACCTACATCCAACTGCCCGGATTCTACGAAGGCGCCGCCGACCAGGTCATCGCCAAGCTGCGGGACAAACCGAAGGCCGTGGTCCTCGATCTGCGCGGCAACGGCGGCGGGTCACCTCGCGAGGTCACCCGGCTGCTCGGCGCATTCGCACACGGCAAGGTCACCAGCTACTTCTGCCCACTCAAGGGCGAGTGCGTGCCCAACCGGACCGACGACAGCGTCCCGCTGCTTGGCTCGCGCCTGATCGTCCTCACCGACCGTGGGTGCGCCTCGGCCTGCGAGGACTTCAGCGCGGCAGTCAAAGACAACGGCCTAGGCACCCTCATCGGAACCCGCACCGCCGGAGCCGTCTCCGGCCCCAGCGAGGCATACCTCCTCGACGACGGCAGCGCCGTGCTCCTGCCCAAGGTCCGGCACCTCGGCCCCGCCCGCGAAATCATCGACACGATCGGCGTGCCGGTCGACCACTACGCCCCCATGACCGCGCTCGACCTGGCCACCGGGCGCGACCCGGGTGTGGCCAAGGCACTGGCGCTTGTTTGACGCGCTTGCCGCAGCGGCCGGCCGCCTCTCTCGCCGTCGTCGACACCCAGCGCCCCGCTATGGCCGAGCCGGACCCGCTCGACCGCAGAGCTGTCGGCGGAGGGCATCGTGCTCCCGTTTGAGGCGGGCCTGCGCCGGCTCAAGACCCGTAAGCAGAACTGGACCCATCCGAAGGAGTGGATCGTGAACAATGCCGTCGGCACGCCCGTACTGAGCGCCCGCGGGCTGCGGAAGGAGCATGGTAAAGGGGAGGGATTGGTGCGCGCCGTCGACGGCGTCGATCTCGACGTCTGCGCGGGAGAGACGGTGGCGATCATGGGGCCGAGCGGCTGCGGTAAGTCGACGCTGCTGCACCTGCTCGGCGGGCTGGACCGGCCCTCGGCCGGCGAGGTGTCGCTGAACGGCCGGCGCATCGACAACATCGGCGAGAAGGCGCTGGCCCGGATGCGGCGTACCGAGGTCAGCTACGTCTTCCAGTCCTTCCACCTGATGGAGGAGCTCACCGCCGTCGAGAACGTCGAGCTGGCGGCGCTGCTGGCCGGACGCTCGCCGCGGGTCGCCCGGCGGCGCGCGGAGGAGCTGCTGGATCAGCTCGGGCTCGCCGGCCGGGCGCGGTTCCTGCCCTCTGCGCTGTCGGGCGGCCAGCGGCAGCGGGTCGCGGTCGCCCGGGCGCTGATCAACGAGCCGCTGGTCGTCCTGGCTGACGAACCGACCGGAAACCTGGACAGCGCCGCCACCTTGGACGTCCTCCAGCTCTTCAAGGACCTGCACGAGTCCGGGCAGACGCTGGTCATCGTCACCCACGACGCGCGGATCGCGGCCACTGCGGACCGGAAGTTCTCGATGCGCGACGGCGCGTTCGTGGACGAGACCTGGCTGACCGGCGGCACCACCGGGCAGCTCGGCGCGCTCGTCCGGCTGGAGGATTGACCGCAATGGGCCGCATCCTTCTCGTGATCCGTCTCGCCCTGCGAGATCTCCGGCGTCGCCGTACCGAGGCCGCGCTTCTGCTGATCGCCATCCTGGCCGCCACCACGACGCTGACGCTCGGGCTCGTCCTGCGCGACGCGGCCGGCGACCCGTACCAGAGCACCCGGGCGGCGACCAAGGGACCCGACGTGGTCGCCAACGCCAACCTCGCCGGCCTCACTGAGCTCGGGAAACTGGCCACCGCCTCCGGCGTCACCGAGCACAGCGGACCGTACCCCGTCATCGCAGGAAAGCTCGAGGCGTCCGGCCGGACGTCGGATGTCCAGGCCATGGGGCGCGACGCCACCGTCGCGGCGGTCGATCAGCCCGAGGTGACGCAAGGCAAGTGGGTCAGCGACGGCGGCGTGGTGATCGAGGCCGCCTTCGCCGACTCACTCGATGTGGGCGTCGGTGACTCGGTCGCCCTGGGCGGCAGGTCGTTCAAGGTCGTCGGCGTCGCGGTCACCGCCGCCATGCCGCCCTATCCCGGAGCGTCCTGCATCGTCTCCACCGGCTGTATCAACGGCGCCATCCCCGACGACCGGAACCTGCCGGCGGGGTTGCTGCACAATCCCGGGCTGGTCTGGCTCACCCAGGCGGACGTGCGGAGCCTCGCCTCGGACCGAAGCTCCCTGTCCTACGTGATGAACCTGAAGCTGGCCGACCCGGACAAAGCGCAGGCATTCGTCGACCGGAGCGGCGGCGATCATGGGGGCGCCATGCCGATGCAGACCTGGGAGAGCATCCTCGCCGACGCCACCGACCTGGCCAAAGACTCCCAGATCCTGCTGCTCATCGGCGCCTGGCTGCTCGGCCTGCTCGCCGTGGCCAGTCTCTCGGTGCTGGTCGGCGGCCGGATGGCCGACCAGCACCGACGCGTCGGACTCCTCAAGGCAGTCGGCGGCACCCCGAGTTTGGTCGCTGCCGTGCTGCTCGCGGAGTATCTCCTTGTGGCCGTCGTCGCGGCCGCGGCGGGGCTGACGATCGGAGCGCTGACCGCTCCGTTGCTCACCGAGTCCAGTGCCGGCCTCGTCGGCAGCGCGGGGACGGCGTCGTTGACCTGGTCCACATGCGGTCTGGTGACCGCCGTGGCACTCGGCGTCGCCGTGGTGGCGACCGCTGTTCCGGCCGTGCGCGGCGCCCGCTCCAGCACCGTCAGCGCGCTGGCCGACGCGGCACGCCCACCTCGCCGCACCGGTTGGCTAATCACTCTCTCAGCGCGACTGCCCGTCCCGCTGCTGCTCGCTCTGCGCGTCGCCGCCCGCCGGCCGCGACGGGTGGTGCTGGGCGTGGTCAGCATCGCGGTCACTGTCAGCGGCATCTACGTCCTGCTGGTGCTCAACGCCTTCCTCGCCGACCAGCCAGGCACCGGCGCATACACCGAAGCTCAGGTGGCGGTCCTGCGGCACGTGCTCCTGGTCTGGACGGTCATCCTGCTCACCCTGGCGGCGGTCAACGCCATCGTCATCACCTGGGCGACGGTGCTCGACAACCGGCATGCGTCGGCGCTGGCACGCGCCCTCGGCGCCACCCCGCGGGAAGTGACCGTCGCCCTGGCGACCACGCAGGTGCTGCCCGCGCTCCTCGGTGCCGTCCTGGGTGTCTTCCCGGGAGGGTTCCTGCTGTTCGCCGCCATCAACACGATCACCGGCGGCGACAGCGACAAGGCCACGCTTCCCGCACCCTGGCAGATGATCGCCCTGGTGCTGGCGACCGTGCTCGTGGTGGCGGCGCTTACCTCCGTTCCCGCCCACCTTGGCGGCCGCCGTCCCGTGACCGCGACTCTCTAAGCTGACCACCACGGCAAGCCTGATGATGCCGTGTAGATCCGTTCCTTGAGCCGCTCACCTCGGCCGAAGCACACGATCTCCTGCGGCGCGGCACCGGTCAGGCGATGCGGCTCCACGCCACCATAGCGCCGGCCTCGGTGCCGGCCTCGGTGCCGCACCCGCTCCGCATCGAGGTCGACATGCATCAGCCGCGCGCGGCGGATCTGGCCGCGCTCCTGCGCAGCGTCACCCGGCGCGGGCGCACCGTCGCCTTCGACGCCGAGACCATGACGGCCGTCTACGGCATGCTCCACGTCATCGTCGCGCTCACCCAGAACGGGTCGTAAGCACCAAGGGGTGGCCCGCGCCCGGCGCGGAGCCACCCCTTACGATCAACCGCCTACGCCATCGCCTGCCAACAGCACCGGGGTCAGGGCGTCAGCCCCAGCTCACGCAGCTGCGCGGGCCGCAGCGGCCGCCAGCCGCCGCCGTCCAACTTGGCCAGCTCCGCCTCCACATCCACGGTGATCACGCCGAAGAAGTTGACGTTCTCGCTGTGCGCCGGGGAGATGTGGGCCAGCAGCTCGTTCGGCACGTCCCGGCCTGCCGCACGCAATTGCCGCACGGCCAGCGAATAGTACTCCGTCGTCCAGGTGATGACAGCGTTGGTCAAAACGGTCAGACACCACGCCTGGTCGGTCTGATCGGCCAGGGCCGGCTTGGTGACGGCGCCCTGCTGGGCGTAGTGCAGGTCCCGGCGCAGCGCGTGCAGGCTCTCGCCCTTGTTGAGCTGGCGGGCGATCTTCCTGCGGTAGGCCGGGTCCGACAGATACTTCGCCGCGTGCAGGGTGCGGCGCAGCATGCCCCACTCCTTCAGCGCCGCGGCCAGGGTGTTCTGCCGGGAGGCGGCCGACCACTTGCCCACCACCAGCGAGGCGGTGGCCTGGCCGTACTTCAGCGACCCGGCCATCCGCAGCAGGTCCGGCCAGCACTCGGTGATCAGGTCCTCATTCCAGCGGGTGCTCAGCAGCGGGCCGGCGTGCGGGTAGCGCTTGACCGTCTCGGTGGGGGTGTCGTCCCGGATCAGGGTGATCTTGCCCAGATCGCGGATGCGCGGGGACAGCAGCTTGCCCACCAGGTCGAACAGGGCAAAGTTGATCAGGGTGACGCCGTGGGTATCGGTCGCGTGCTCGAACAGGGGCAGATCGGTGGCGTTGCCCAGAAAGTCGTCCAGGACGAAGTGCGCCTCGCGCGCGTTCGGCACGATGATCTTGGTGCCGAAGGTGGAGTGCTGATCCGACACGTGCGTATAGGACGACAACACCTGGCCGCCGTGGATGGTCATGTCCCGGGCGGTCGTGCTCTTCCCGCGCACCGGGAAGCGCTGCCCGTCAGAGGAGGACATGGTGCCGCCGCCGAACACCTTCGACAGCTCCAGGCCATGGTGGTGGTTGACCAGGCAGGTGTTGGCTTCGCGCAGCGTCTCCTCCCGCACGTACCACTCCTGCGTCCAGCGCAGCACGTCGTAGCCGATGCCGCAGGCCTCCGACATCCTGGCCAGCCCTAGGTTCGTGGCATTGGCGATCAAGACGCTGAGGATGTTGCGCTTGGTCTCGGTCGACGTGCTGATCTTGCGGCCACCGGCGTGGGTGAAGCAGTCCAGAAACCCGGTGCGCACGTCCAGCTCGATCAGCAGCGAGGCGATCGGCGCGAACGGCAGCATCCCGGTCAGCTCGGCCTTCAGCTCCTTGACCTCGCTCGGCACGTCCTCGGCCGACAGCGGCGGGATGACCAGCTTGTCGTCCTCATCCAGCCGGACGGCGCCGGTGTCGTCCGGCAGCGCCTGGGCCAGCGTCTGCTCCAGCTGGGCCAGCGCGGCGTGCAGTTCCTCCTTGCCCTGCTCGATCGCCTCGGCCGCGTCGGCCGGCTTGCGGACCAGCTTGCAGAAGTCGGCACGCCGCGGCGCCCACTGCTCGGGCGTGTACAGGTAGGTGGCCGGGTCGGCGTAGCGGCGCGAGCCGGGCACGAAGATGTCGCCGGAGCGCAACCCGTCGCGCAGCGCCAGCACCACGCACAGCTGGGGCCTCCCCCTGAGATGTGGACACCTTGAGTGCCGGATCATGGAGATCCGGAGACAAGGAGTTCCTCGTGGCCATGAAGGCCTACCCGCCGGAGTTCAAGGCGGATGCCGTCGCGCTGGTGCTGTCGTCGCCTGAGCGGACGCTTTCGTCGATCGCCGATGATCTGGGCGTCAGCCGGGAAACGCTGCGGATCTGGGTTCGCGATGCGCGAGCTGCGGGCGCGGGATCGACAACGACTGCCAAGGCGGGGCCGGCGAAAGGGCCGGTGGGCCGGGCGGTAGTCTCCGACGACGTGCTTGAGGCCGAGAACAAGCAGCTCAAAGCCCGAATCCGGGAGTTGGAGCTGGAGCGGGACATTCTGCGTCGGGCGGCGAAATATTTCGCCGGGGAGACGAACTGGTGATGAGTCGCTTCCAGTTCGTTGCCGACCACCGTGACGCCTTCGGGGTGAAGCGACTGTGCCGTGTCCTTGAGGTCTCCCGGTCGGGGTTTTATCGATGGCAGGCCGCCGCCACGGCGCGGGCGGCGCGGGCCGCGGCCGACGCCGCGCTTGCCGAACAGATCCGCATGATCCACGCCGAGTGGGAGGGCAGCTACGGCAGTCCGCGGGTGACCGCCGAACTGCGTGATCAGGGCCGTCGGGTCAACCACAAGCGGGTCGCCCGGATCATGCGCATCTTTGGGATCGTCGGGGTACACCTGCGCAAGAAGGTTCGCACCACGGTCCCCGGCCCGTCCCATCAGGCGGTTGCCGACCTGCTGAAACGCGACTTCACCGCCGCTGCGCCGAACCAGCGCTACGTGGGCGACATCACCTATCTGCCCATCGGTGATGGCGAGTTCCTCTACTTGGCGACCGTGATGGACCTGCACTCACGGCGGCTGGCGGGCTGGTCGATCGCCGACCATATGCGCACGGACCTGGTGGCCGACGCGCTGCGCTCGGCGGCCCTGACCCGGGGCGGAGACCTGTCCGGGGCGATCTTCCATAGTGATCATGGAGTGCAGGGCGGATTCAACCGGTGCTCGCAACACTTCGTCGTTGGAGGTGTTGGTGAATGGGCCTGGGCAAGAAACAGCAGGCTGTCCGGTTGTACCGCGGTCAGATCCCATCGCCCGGGCGGCCGAGCGTCGCCTGGCGTGAGGACCGTGTCCGGTTCTGGCAAGCGATCGCTCGTGGGGTGAGCTCGGAGGACGCCGCGGTGGAGATCGGCGTGTCGCCGGCGGTGGGAGCGCGTTGGTTTCGCCAGGCTGGCGGGGTGGGACCATGCCTTGCCCCGACGGTGTCGGGCCGTTATCTGTCGTTCGCAGAGCGGGAAGAGATCGCGTTATGCCGTGCCCAGAAGGTCGGCGTGCGCGAGATCGCGCGGCGTCTGGGACGGTCGCCGTCGACGATCTCCCGCGAGATCCGGCGCAACGCCTCGACGCGGACGTATGACGTGGAATATCGAGCGACGGTCGCGCAATGGCACGCCGAGCGCCGAGCTCGCCGGCCGAAGACGGCCAAACTGGCGGCCAACCAGCAGCTGCGCGAGTATGTGCAGGAGCGGCTGGCGGGAGAGGTCCGCCACCCGGACGGCACGCCGGTGGCGGGGCCGCAGACGGCGCCCTGGAAGGGGCGGAACAAACCCCGGCGTCAGGACCGCCGCTGGACGACATCGTGGAGCCCCGAACAGATCTCCCACCGGCTGAAGGTCGATTTCCCCGAGGACGACACCATGCGGATCTCACACGAGGCGATCTACCAGGCCCTGTTCATCCAGGGGCGAGGCGCGCTCAAACGGGAGTTGGTCGCCTGCCTGCGCACCGGACGTGCCCTGCGGGTGCCGCGCGCACGCGCCCGGCAGAAGAGCGGCGGCCACGTGACCCCCGAGGTGCTGATCAGCGCCAGGCCCGCCGAGGCCGAGGACCGCGCGGTCCCGGGCCACTGGGAAGGTGACCTCATCATCGGCACCGGCCGGTCGGCGATCGGCACCCTCGTGGAGCGCACGACACGGTTCACCCTGCTGTTGCACCTGCCGCGGATGGAGGGCTTCGGCACCCAGGAACGGGTGAAGAACGGCCCGGCGTTGGCCGGCCGCGGCGCCGAGGCGGTGAGGGACGCGATCACCAAAGAGATCACCGGGCTACCCGAGCAGCTACTCCGCTCGCTGACCTGGGACCGTGGAACGGAGCTGGCCCAGCATGCTCAACTGCGCATCGACACTGGCTTGCTGGTCTATTTCGCCGATCCCCATAGCCCCTGGCAGCGTGGCACCAACGAGAACACCAACGGCCTGCTGCGCCAGTACTTTCCCAAGGGCACCGACCTGTCACGATGGAATGCCGAGGAGTTGGCAGCCGTAGCATTCGCGCTCAACACCAGACCCCGAAAAACTCTCGGGTGGAAGACTCCGGCAGAGGCCTTCAGCGAGCACCTAAGCTTGGTACTGAACAGCAGTGTTGCGACGACTCCTTGAACCCAAGCAGTACACCTCGGCCGACTTCGCCGCCGTCTGCGCGGAGTTTGGCGTGATCCAGTCACGGGGCGCGGTCGGGACGAGCGCCGACAACGCCGCTGCCGAGGCGCTGAACGCGTCCCTGAAGCGCGAGACGCTGCGCGGAGCAAGGCGCTGGTCCTCGGCCCGCGAGGCCCGCCTGGCCGTCTTCCGATGGATCACCCGATACAACACCCGAAGGAGGCATTCCCGCCTGAACTACCTCAGCCCGAACGAGTATGAGCGGCGCTCCGATAAGGTGCTACTCGCCGCATGACAGTTGGTGTCCACATCATGGGGTGAGCCCCCACCCTCCCGACCTTGGACTGGTTGGAGATCGCCGAGCGTAGGACCGGCGCTATCAAGCTCACTCCGATCGAGGCCGCGCCCGAGCCCGGCAATCTGCGTCGGATCAAGAACGAGGTGGCTCGCCGTTGGTCGGCTGTGCCGTTGATCGATATCCTCAAGGAAGCTGTCCTGCGCACCGGTTGCCTGACCAAGGCGACCTCGGTGATCGGTACGGGTCAGTTGGATCCAGAGGTGCTCGCCGAACGGCTGATGCTGGTCATCTACGCTTACGGCACCAACTGCGGCATCCGATCGGTGATTTCTGGTGCACACCACCACACCGAGGAGGACTTGCGCTACGTGCGGCGCCGCTACCTGGTCCCCGAGGTGGCACGCACGATCGCGATCGAAATCGCCAATGCCACCTTTGCCAGCCGTGACGCCGGGGTATGGGGGCAGGGCTCTACCGCAGTGGCTTCCGACTCCACGCATTTCCGGGCCTGGGATCAGAATCTGTTCACCGAGTGGCACTCTCGCTACGGAGGTCGGGGCGTGCTGGTGTACTGGCACGTTGAGCGTGGTTCGGTGGTTGTCCATTCCCAGACACTGAAAGCATCTGCTTCCGAGGTCGCCGCGATGGTGGAGGGCGCTATCCGGCATGGCACCACCATGAAGGTCGAAGGCAACTACGTCGACTCGCACGGGGAATCGGAAATCGGCTTCGCGGTGACCCGATTGCTGAACGTGGACCTGCTGCCGCGCATCAAGCGGATCAACCACGTCCAGCTCTACCAAGCCTCTCACGGCGACCTGGCGCTGTATTCGAATCTCGCACCGGCGATGACCCGGCCGATCCGCTGGAACCTGATTAAGGAGAACTACGACCAGGTCATCAAGTACGCCACGGCGATTCGCACGCGCACCGCCTCCACTGAGGCCATCTTGTCGCGGTTCACCCGCTCGGCCGGTCATCCCGCTTACCAGGCGTTGTTAGAGATCGGCCGTGCCGCGCGTACCACCTTCGTCGCTCGTTATCTGCGCGATCGCGACTTACAGCGGGAGATCGAGGAAGGGCTCAACGTGGTCGAGGCGTGGAACCGCGCCAACGCTGTGATCTGCTATGGCCGGGGCGGGGAGATCTCCACCAACCGGCGCGAAGAGGTGGAGATGACCGCGCTATGCCTGCGCATCCTGCAGGCGGCCCTGGTCTATGTCAACACCTTGATGCTGCAGGACGTGTTGGCCGACCCGAAATGGGCCGCCAAGCTCACTACGATCGACCGGCGTGGTCTGACCCCGCTGTTCTGGCTCCACGTGCGCCCCTATGGTGAGGTACGCCTCGACCTCAGTGCGCGGCTGGACATCGGCGCCCTCGGCGACGTATGACCGAGCAGCGCTTTCGGCTCCCTGGCGGGCGCTAGGGCCCCGAACCTGCCCGCGAGGAGAC
Source organism: Nonomuraea sp. 10N515B (assembly GCF_052245915.1). Taxonomy (NCBI): domain Bacteria; kingdom Bacillati; phylum Actinomycetota; class Actinomycetes; order Streptosporangiales; family Streptosporangiaceae; genus Nonomuraea; species Nonomuraea sp. 10N515B. The sequence goes on along the minus strand of NZ_JBQQBQ010000027.1, from coordinate 85,743 downwards.
TCGGCACCTGCTGTCAATGGAGACGGTGGCCTCGACCGCGATGCGGTTCCTTCGCCGCGCTGGGCTTCGGGTGGTGGGGGACACGCGCCCAGGCGGTAAGGGGTGGCCACTGATGGAGAGTAACTTTCATTTGGATTGTACTAGCGAAAAGTTAGTACCCTGAATAGGGTTAGTTGCGTACCTACCAAGAAGGAGTTCCAGTCATGGGCATCATCGTCACCGGCGCCACCGGCCATCTCGGCCGTCTCGTCATCGAGGGGTTACTGGAGAAGGTTCCGGTCGATCAGGTCACGGCCGTCGTGCGGAGCAAGGGGAAGGCCGCTGACCTCGCGGCGCGGGGGGTGCGGATCGCGGTCGCCGACTACAACGTTCCCGAGACCTTCGACGGCCTGTTCTCCGCCGGCGACAAGGTGCTGCTGATCTCCAGCAACGAGATGGACAAGGACCGTGTCGCCCAGCACAAGGTCGTTGCGGACGCCGCCAAGGCGGCCGATGTGGCGCTTCTCGCCTACACCGGCACCGCCGCCACCCTCAAGTCCTCCATCGCCGACGACCACCGTGCCACCGAGCAGATCATCCGGGACTCCGGCGTGCCGTATGTGCTGCTGGGCAACTACTGGTACCACGAGAACGAGACACAGCAGCTCGCCCAGATCCTGGCGCACGGTGCCGTGGTGCGATCCGCAGGGGAGGGCCGGGTCGCCTCCGCCAGTCGCGCCGACTACGCCGCCGCTGCCGTCGCGGTACTGACCGGCGAGGGGCACGAGAACAAGACGTACGAGCTGGGCGGCGACGAGGCGTGGAGCTTCGCCGAGTTCGCGGCCGAGATCGGCAGGCAGACCGGCAGGGAGATCGTCTACAACCCCGTCTCCGTCGAGACTCTCAGCGGCATCCTCACCGATGCGGGGTTGCCCGGTCCCTTCGTCGCCTCCATCGTCGGTGTGGACGTGTCCATCGCGAAGGGCGAGTTGGCTGTCCTCACCGGCGATCTCTCGCGCCTCATCGGCCGTCCGACCGCACCGATCGCCGATTCCATCGCGGAGGCGCTCAAAGCGCTGGAAGGCTGAGGTTCCTGCCGGATCCGCGGAGTGGGGACCGGTACGGTGGCTGACGCGCCGTGTCCGGTTCCCGCCGCCCCACGGCCCCGCTTGACCGGCGCCCTCACGCTGGGGCGTCAGTGCGGCGGAACCAGCCGTGGCTGTGGTTCGGCGAGCGGCTGGGGCTGGTGCCGGGAGACCTTGGCGAGCAGGCGCGCGAGGGTGAGCTCCTCGTCGGGAGTCAGGTGCTCCAGCCAGCTCTTCTCACGATTCGTCGTCCACCAGTGCAGAAACTCGTCGATGACGGACTCGCCCCGCTCGGTGAGGGCGACGACGAGCATGCGTCCGTCGTCGGGCTGGGGCGTTCGGGTGAGGAGGCCAGCCCGTTCCAGGGTGTGCAGTGCCGACGTGACGCTCGCGGTGGAGACGCTCAGCAGGTCGGCGAGTCTGCGCGGGGACATCGGACCGCCGTACTTGAGCGTGGTCATCAGCCGGAAGCCGGCGAAGGTCAGCCCGGCCGGGCGGGCGAAGTTCGTTTCGACGTCGCGTTCGATCTTCTTGGCGACCCGGACCAGGTTGAAGCCCACCGACGCGGACGCCAGGTGGGGGTCGACGTCGGGCAGGTCAAAGCCAGAGGCGGCGGCCAGACGTTCGCCATGGCGCCGCGCGGCCGGATCTTGTGTCACGGACACCACCCTGCCTTCGTCACCAGCACCCTCACAAGAGCCTCACGATTCATCTTGTACCCTCCACTGTCTTGACATGTCGGATCCGCAAGCCTTCTATTGCATCTTAAGTCGCTAGACTTCTAGCTATCTATTGGAGGGTATTCCATGACAGCGCCGTCTACGTCCTCCCCGAGCCGCGCGGGCATGCGGTTTCCCGACCAGCTGATCTACTCGGGCTGGGAGACCCCCTCGCGCGTCGAGGCCGACCTGTTCGAGATCGAGGCCGACGGGGAGATCCCCCGCGACCTGCGCGGTCGCTACTATCAGATCGCTCCCGACCCCGCTTTCCCCAACCGCACGGGCAACGATATCGACTTCAATGGCGACGGCATGCTGCGCATGTTCACCTTCGCCGACGGTCACGTCGACTACCGCAGCCGCTACGTGCAGACCGAGAAGCTGAAGCTGGAACGCGCCGCCCGCCGTTCGCTGTTCGGCGCCTACCGCAACCCCTACACCGACCACTTCACCGTGGCGGGCAAGAGCCGGGGGGCGGCGAACACCAACGTCGTCTTCCACGCCGGGAAGCTCCTGGTCCTGAAGGAGGACGCCCGCGCCACCTGGGTCGACGCCGACTCCCTGGAGACCTATGGGGAATGGGACTTCGACGGGGCGGTCACCAGCCCGACCTTCACCGCCCACCCCCGTACCGACCCGGTCACCGGTGAGATGTTCGCCTTCGGGTACGAGGCGAAGGGCCTGACCAGCCGGGATATCGCGTACTACGTCATCGACGCGCACGGCAGGGTCCTGCACGAGGTGTGGTTCGAGGCCCCGTACACCAGTCTGATCCACGATTTCGTGGTCACGCAGGACTATGTGGTCTTCCCTGTCCAGCCCACCACCACCGACCTCGACCGGCTCAAGGCGGGTGGACCGCACTGGATGTGGGACCCGTCCAAGGACACCTACCTCGGAGTGATGCCCCGCTACGGTTCCGCCGACGAGATCCGCTGGTACCGGGGCCCGGCCCGGTATGCCTACCACTACTTCAACGCCTACAACGAAGGCACCACGATCCACATCGACGGCTGTGTCTCGGAGAGCCAGTCAGCCCCGTTCATGTATCCCGACCTGCTCGGCAACGTATATGACGTCACCAAGGGCGTGCCCAGGATCACCCGCTGGACGGCCGACTACGCGGCCGACGACGGCGACAGCTTTGAAGAGCGGGTGCTCCAGCCGGAGTTCGCCGAATTCCCGCTCATCGACGACCGGGCAGAAACGGGCCGGCACCGCATCGGGTTCACCGGGGCCCGTGTCCTCGGTGACGAGCACAAGGGCGGCAACGTCGTACAGGGTCTCAACTCGATACTCCGCTATGACTTCGACAAGCAGCAGGCCACCGGACAGTACGTCCTGCCCGCCCACTTCACCTTCCAGGAGCCGGTGTTCGTGCCCCGCAGCGACGACGCCCCCGAGGGCGACGGCTATCTCCTGGCCCTGGCCAACAACTGGACCACGATGTTGAACGACCTGCTCATCCTCGACAGCACCGATCTGGCCGCCGGTCCTCTCGCCACCCTCCATCTCCCCCTTCGCCTGCGCAGCGGCATCCACGGGGCCTGGATTCCCGAGCACCTCGTCCAGGCCGGCTGACTCCAGGAGGCACGAACATGAGCTGGTTGAACGAACCCGTCTGGCAGTCCCGGATCCGCATCGGCGGCTGGACATCGGGTACGGGCGGCGACTACGCCGTCACCGAACCCGCGACCGGCAAGGAACTCACCCGCCTCGGACAGGCCACCCCCGCCGATGTGGCGGTCGCGACCGCCCGGGCCGCCGAGGCGCAGAAGGAATGGGCGGCCCTGCCCTACGATCAGCGCGCAGCCGTCCTGCGCCGGGCCGGAGACCTGTGGCAGGAACGGGCGGCGGAGATCCAGGACTGGATCATCCGTGAATCCGGCTCCATCCGGGCCAAGGCCGCCCTGGAGACCGCCACTGCTGCTCAGGAGTGCTACGAGGCCGCGGCTATAGCCTCACACCCGGCCGGCGAGGTGCTGCGCAGCGCCCAGCCGCGCATCAGCCTGGCCCGCCGTGTCCCGGCCGGGATCGTGGGCGTGATCTCTCCCTTCAACTTCCCCCTCATCCTCTCGATCCGGTCGGTCGCCCCGGCGCTGGCCCTGGGCAACGCCGTCGTCCTCAAGCCGGACCCGAGGACGGCGGTGTGCGGCGGAGTGACACTGGCCCGCGTCTTCGAAGAGGCCGGGCTGCCCGAAGGGGTGCTGTCCGTGCTGCCGGGCGGCTCCGATGTCGGCGAGGCACTGGTGACGGACCCGCTGGTACGGGTGATCTCCTTCACGGGTTCCACCCGCGCCGGGCGCGTCGTCGGTCGGCTCGCCGGCGAGCACCTCAAGCGCGCCCACCTGGAACTCGGCGGCAACTCGGCGCTCATCGTCACCTCCGACGTCGACCTGGACAAAGCCGTCTCCGCCGGGGCCTTCGGGTCCTTCATGCACCAGGGCCAGATCTGCATGACCACCGGCCGCCACCTCGTCGACGCGGCCATCGCGGCCGACTACACCGCGGCCCTCGCCGAGCATGCCGATCGCCTCCCCGTCGGCGACCCCGCCATCGCCGAGGTCGCCCTCGGCCCGGTCATTGACGCACGGCAGCGGGACGGCATCCACCGCATGGTCACCGAGTCCATCAGCGCCGGTGCCCGGCTGGCCGTGGGCGGCACGTACGAGGAACTGTTCTACCGCCCCACCGTCCTCGCAGACACGCCGCCAGCCGCGCCCGCCTACGCCGACGAGGTCTTCGGACCGGTCGCCCCCGTCACCGCGTACGAGGACTTCGATCAGGCCGTCGCCCTCGCGAGCGCCACCCCCTACGGACTCAAGCTCGGCATCCTCACCGGCGACGGCCTGAGGGCCCTGGAACTCGCCGAGAAGTTCCCGGTCGGCGCCGTCCACATCAACGACCAGACCGTCTCCGACGAAGCCGTGGCACCCTTCGGCGGCCTGGGGGCCTCCGGAACCGGGGCCCGCTTCGGCGGCATCCAGGGCAACCTGGAGGCATTCACCGAAGTCCAGTGGGTCACCGCCCAAAGCGAGATCCCTGCCTACCCCTTCTGATTCCCGCCTGGCGTGCTGCCTCCGGACGGGTGTTCGACTTGCTTGGTCGGCCGAAGGATCCTGAAGGGAACCCGGGCGGCGCAGCCGTCCGGCAGTTAACCGGCGGAACGAGAAAACCGCCATCTTGCAGGAGGTGGCGGTCATCTTCGCGATGGCACTCCCCTGGGGGTTGAGGATCGCGTGGTCGAAGACGAGACGCCTGGCGTCGTCGCTGAGTACACCGCTCAGCATCGCCTGGACGCCGACTCGTCCGGGAGCGATCCGCAGGTTCTGCCGCCGCGTTCCTGGAGTGGTTCGCCGAGTTCTCTGCGAATGACTGTGCTCACTTCGCAGCCGGGGAGATAGTGACCGGCAGGACGGATGTTCGGCCGGTGACGTCAAGACGCTCCTGGTAGACGGTTGATCACCACAATCCACACCGTCGCCACCAGGAGCTTCCGGTGTTGTTCTATCGTGCTGCCGTCGATGTGTCGCGTCAGACCCTCAGCTACGTCGTCGGCCTGATCCGGCGACGCCGTAAGGCGATCGGCTTGCTGTGGCGGGTGCTCAACCCCGGTCAGCAGGCTCTGCTGGTGCTGGTCTACCGGCGCAAGGGCAAACCTACGCCGAACTCGGGGCACACCAGGGCCTTCACGAAACCCGGAACGGCTCAGAGTCCGTCGGATACAGCGACCAGCCGCAAACCTACGGCTCATGTCCCGCTGTGACGCCATCGACTGGGCCGCCGTTGGTGGTTGCTCAAGCGTGCCGGAGGTGTCGGGCGTCCCTCGGGACCAGCCGGACTAGTTGCGTGACGTGGCCGGGGGTCAACTCGTCGAGCGAGGCCACGCCGAGCAGTTGCATGGTGCGGACGATCTCGGTGCGCAGGATGTCGACGGCGCGGTCGACCCCCGCACGGCCGCCCGCCATGAGGCCGTAGAGGTAGGCGCGGCCGACGAGGGTGAAACGCGCTCCGAGGGCGACGGCGGCCACGATGTCGGCGCCGGTGGTGATCCCGGTGTCGATGAGGACCTCCGTGTGGTGGCCGAGGTCGGTGACGACGTCGGGCAGGAGGTGGAAGGGGACGGGGGCGCGATCCAGTTGGCGACCGCCGTGATTGGACAGGACGATACCGTCGGCGCCGAGGTCGACGGCCTGGCGGGCGGCCTCGATCGTCTGGACGCCTTTGACCACGAGTTTGCCGTGCCAGCGTTCGCGGACGTGGCGGACCTCGTCGGGACCGACCGTAGGGTCGAACATGGTGTCGACGAGCGCGGCGATCGTGCCTGGCCAGGGGTCGAGGGAGGCGAATGCGAGCGGCTCGGTGGTGAGGAGGTCGATCCACCACCTCAGTCGCGGGACCGCGTTCAGGACGGTCCGCGCGGTGAGGGTGGGGGGCATGGTCAGGCCGTTGCGGACGTCGCGCAGTCGCGCGCCCGTGACGGGGGTATCGACGGTGATCACCAGTGTGTCGAAGCCGGACGCGGCGGCGCGTTCGACGAGAGCGAGGGATCGGTCGCGGTCGGTCCACATGTACAGCTGGAACCACTTCCGGGCGTCCGGCGCCGCGGCCGCGACGTCCTCGATCGAGGTCGTGGCCATGGTGGAGAGGGTGAAGGGGATGCCGGCGGCCTGAGCCGCGGTCACGCCCGCGCGCTCCCCCTCGGTATGCATCATGCGGGTGAGCCCGCACGGGGCGATACCGAAGGGCAGTGCGCAGGTGCCGCCGAGGACCTCCCGGCTGGTGTCCACAACGGACACGTTCTTGAGCACGTCCGGGTGGAACTCGATGTCGGAGAAGGCTTGTCGTGCGCGGGCGAGGGAGACCTCGCCTTCGGCGGCGCCGTCGGTGTAGTCGAACACCGCCTTGGGCGTGACACGCTGCGCGATGCGTTGCAGGTCCGCGATCGTGGTGGCGGAGGCCAGTCGCCGCGTCCGCGGGTTCAGCTGCGGTTTCCGGAATCGCAGCAGCGGGGCCAGGTCACGGTATGCGGGCACACGACGGTGGGTCTTCACTGTCCTCTTTCCTCGCCAGGGCGCGGTGGCGGCCGGTTGGTTCAGTGCCGGGCTAAAGGTTCTCGGTCATGTCGCCTGACTCCATCCATGCCAACCGCCGGCGCATGGGCGTCAAGGCCATGTCGGGGTGGGTGAGCACGTAGAACCGGTTCTCCCGGATGGCCTTGACGACGTGCTCGGCGACTGCGGCGGGATCCAGGCCCTGTGTCTTGATCATGGTGGCCATGAAGTCGAGCACGCTCTTGCGCGTCGCATCGTTCGCTGAGGGAACGCCCGCGGGCAGGTTCCGTTCCGCGTCCGGTATCCGAGTCCGCACGAAGCCCGGCGCCAGCAACGACACTCCGATGTGTGCGCCTGCGGCCCGGAGTTCGAGGGCCAGGTTCTCGGACAGGCCGAGGACAGCGCATTTCGATGCCGTATATGGCGCCATCGTGGGCGTGCCGGTGTCGAAGGCGGCGACGGAGGCGGTGTTGACGATGTGGCCTTCTTCCTGCTGGCGCAGCAGCGGCAGGAAGACCTGGCAGCCGTGGATGACGCCGAAGAGGTTGACCTCGATCACCCAGCGCCAGCCTGCGAGCGGGATGTCCTGGAACGCTCCGCCGGTCTCCACTCCGGCGTTGTTGCACAGGACGTGCACCGCTCCGAAGGCGTCCATCGTCGCCGCGGCGAGGTTTTCCACCGCGGCCCTGTCGGCTACGTCGGTCACCACGCCGATCGCCTCGGCCCCTGTGGCGACGACCTCGCTCACCGCGTGGTCGAGCGGGCCCTTCTCGATGTCGGCGATGACGACTTTCATTCCTTCGGCCGCGAATTGGTTTACAAGGCCCCGGCCGATCCCGCTGGCTCCGCCGGTGACAACGGCGACGCGTTCGTTGAGTTGCCGCATGGTCTTCCCTTCTGTCGGTTCGGGTTGAGGAGGTCGGGTGGCGGGGCTACAGGATGATGTCCAGCCGGGCGGGTCTCCTGACCATGAACCGCGGGGCGGGGTGCCAGACGTAGTCCGGTGCGAGGCGCATCCCGGGGAAGCGCTCTGCCAGGGCCTCGACGAGCGACCGCGTCTCGAGGCGCGCCAGCGGGGCCCCGAGGCAGGTATGAATGCCATGACCGAACGCGACCGACGTCGCCTGTCCGGTCTCACGGTCGAGCGAGAACGTCGCCGCGTCGTCGCCCCATGCTTCATCGTCGAGGTTCGCCGACTGGAGACTGAGCGCGACCCGGCTTCCGCCTCTTACCGGGCAGCCGGAGAACTCCCTGTCGGCGGTGGCGGTGCGCAGCACGTACTGTAGGGGCGCGTCGTGGCGCAGCGACTCCTCGATCACGCCCGGTATGAGGCTGCGGTCGTCGAGGATGCGCTGCCATCGATCGGGCTCGACGAGCAGCTCGTACAGCAGGTTGGTGATGAGGCTTCCGGTCGTGTCCGTCCCGGCCAGAATCAGCTGGATGCAATGCATGACGACTTCGGCCGGCTGCAGGGGTTCCTCGTCAGGCTGCGGATGCACCAATCCGTCGAGCACACCCGTCCCGGTGGCAGAGGCGGTGGCCCGGCTGGCGACCAGTTCCGCGAGGTAGCCCGCCAGTGCCGCCATCTCCGGCATGTCGAACGAGACCTGCGGGAAGTTGTCGTTGATGACGTCGGACCATCCCTGGATCCGATCCCAGTCTTGTTCGGGTAGGCCCAGGAAGGCATAGACCGTGCGAGCGGGGATCGTGCGGCCGAGTGTCGACCACACCTCGAGCGGCTGCCCGGGACGCAGGTGCGCGAGAGCGTCGGACACGATCGCGCGAATGCGCGGCTCCTCCCGCCGGAGCCTGGAAGGGGCGAACCACTTCCGGAGCCGGGCACGCAGCGCGGTGTGAGCAGGGGGATCCAGGAGCGTGATGGGCGTGGCGGGCAGGTCCGCCGTCCGCGTACCTCCGTCGAGGACGAAGTTGTCCTTCGAGGAGTAGGTGGCTGGGTCCCGGAGCGCGTCCTTCACGTCGGCGTGCCGCGTGAGGACGAACACTCCCGGCCGTGGCTGGGATACCGGACAGCGCTCGCGTGCCTCGGCGAGCTGCCGGATGGAATCGCGTTCGATCAGCTTCAGGGGATCGTACGGGCTGTCGGCGGTAGCCGGGGTGGCGGTCATCGTTGGCTCCGTCCCTTAGGGTTTCGGCGGGAGGGTGAATCGTCCTCGCGCTGTGCGATGTCGTTCTGGTAGCGGCTTGCGCCGGAAATGTGAACGCACACCCCTATTTTGTGGGCCGGGATGGTCAAGGGTCATAGCGATCTGTACGCGATCCGCGCCGCGGCAGACTCCTGACCGATCGGTGAGGTCGGGGCGGTCCACCGTCGGTGAGCAGCGCGTTCGTCCAATACGATCCGACGAACGCGCCACTCGGAGGAAGCGGGTGTCCTACGCGCTTGCGGGATTCTTCGACGGCGCGGTCGCCGCGGGCGTGGCGAGCGGCTCGGCCACTCGACGCTGCCACAACAAGACGATCCCGCCCACGGCGACGGACAGAACGGCGAGCATGGCGAGGGCAGGCTGGAGACCTCCCGCCACGGCGCCGAGGCCGGCGATGACGAGCGATGAGAAGAACTCCCCGACGAACAGCGCCGACAGCCACCAGCCGTTGCCCCGGCCGCGCTGGGCGAAGGGCAACCGGTTGACGGCCCATACCAGCAGCGTCGGTAGCAGCAGCCCGGTGCTGAAACCGGTGATCACTGCACCGGTCGTCGCCACCGGCACCGAGCCGGCCGCGAAGACGATCCCCAGACCGACGGCGGTACCGCCGAACTCCAGCGGAACCAGCACTCTCGCCGGCAGGCCGGACAGCGCGGTGAACAGTCCGCAGCCGATGGCGTTGGCCAGCGCCATGATCGCGCTGATGCCGCCGACGGCCGCCGACGACGTCAAGCCGATCCCGTTCAGGACGAAGGGAAGCTCGACGATCAGCGCGTAGAACACGACGCCGCCGAACAGGGTGACAACGCAGGGCACGATCAGGTCACGGGACAGTGGCTCCAGGCGCGCTCCCGCGGCCTGCGCGGAGGAGCGGGCCGGCTCCCACAGCAGCTTGGCCATCGGAACGATGAGCAGCACCGGCGTCACGTACAGCCAGAAGGGCGCCCGCCAGCCGGAAACGCCGATCAGGCCGCCGAGGGCGATGAAGAGCGTCCCGGCGAGCCCCGCGACGAGCGTGTTCAGGCCGAGATACCTCGCCCGCTGTTTTCCGGACCAGTAGTCTCCGATCAGGGTCAGACAGCAGGTCTGGATCATTGCTTCCGAGGCCCCGAGGATTACCCGGCTGCCCACGATCGCGACCAGTGAGTCGAGGTAGAGCGGCGCGGTGCCCGCCAGAGTATAGGCGGCCATCCCGATCAGCAGGAGACGTTTGCGGTGGACCTTGTCGGCGAAGAATCCAGCGAACGGCGCCGTCAAGCCGATCATGAGCGCGGGAACGGTGAGCACGATCGGGACCAGGATGTCGCTGCCCGGGGTGCCGGAGAAGTGCTGTCCCATCTGCGGCATCACGGGGGCGATGATGGTCACGCCGAGGACCGGCATGCAGATCCCGGCCAGAAGGAGCACCAGCTGGGCGAGCCCTGCCTTGCGTTCGCCTCGTTCGGATGCCGCTCGGTCCTGCTGTGCGTCTGACATGTCGTTGTTTCTTGCCTTGGTCACAATGGACCACCTCGCTGTGTGGTGGCTGTGCCGGGAGTCTCGCGAGCGCGCCAACAGGCAGTGGGCTTGCTGGTGGCGAGGTGACCCAGCGGGGGGTGGTGAAGGCCTCAAGGCCTATGTAACGACCGGTCCGCGGAAAATGTGAACGGAGAATCTCATCTGGAATTCGGGATTGTCAAGGGCCGTTATACTTCAGCGGTGAGCAGTGATCCGGTATCCCCGCCGCCCGCCCTTCAGGCACGCAGCCGCGAGACCCAGGACCGGATCTTCGCTGCGGGGACACGGCTGTTGAAGGAGGGCGGGGCGGAGGAACTGACCGTGGCCGCGGTCGCGGCGGAAGCCGGAGTATCGGTGGGCAGCGTGTATCGCCGTTTCGGTGACAAGGAACGACTGCTGCTGTCCATCCAGGCTCGATTCGCCGAAGAACTGCGTGCCGAGTTCCGCGAGCGGGTGGCCGACACCGGCCTCACCGCGGCGACCCCGCCGTCCGAGGTGATCGCCTCCGCGGTAAGGGGGGTGGCCGAGACCTTCCGTCTCCATGCACCGCTGTTGCGCGAGTTCGTGCTGCTGGGTACCCGCAATCCCATGGTGTTCGAACAGGCCGCGGCGTCCAACATCGAGGGTGGCCGGACCTTCCGCGACACGGTGATGCTCACCGCGCCCGCTCTCCGGCACCACCCCGATGTCGAGGCGGCGATCGACTTCGCCCATCGCCTGGTTTACGCCACCTGCATGCACCGGGTCGTCCACGGCGAGTACCACGAGTCGGCGCGCCCCCTGCCCTGGCCCGAGCTGATCGAGCAGTTGCGCGGGGCCGTCACCGCCTATCTGCTGAGCCCGGCGGACGACGCATAGGCAGCGGGGCGGCGAGGACAGCGCGACCACTCTTGACAAGGGCCCCTCATAATGTGAACCTCACATCACATTATGACCGCCGTGCGGTCTCCTTGCGCACGAAGGGTGCTTGGCGTGGACGAAATCTTCGATGTCGCCGTCGTGGGTTATGGACCTACCGGCCTGGTCGCCGCCTCGATGCTCGGCCAAGCCGGACACCGGGTGGTGGTGTGCGAGCGGTGGCCGTCGTTGTACGGGCTGCCGCGGCTGACCCACATCGATGACGAAACCGCGCGGATGGTGCAGGCTGCCGGAGACGTCGACGAGGCCCTGCGCGACTCGACGCCGACCGAGTACCTGTGGGTCAACGGACGTGAGGAGGAACTGCTCCGAATGCCCGCGGCGCCGGTCGGGCCGATGGGGTTCCCGACGCACATCTCGATGTACCAGCCTGACGTCGAGGACTCGATCGACCGGCGCATCCGGACCCTGCCCAACGTGGAGATCCGGCAAGGCTGGTCGGTGGCCGCGCTCGCCCAGGACGCCACCGGCGTCGAGTTGACCCTGACGCCGTGGAAACCCACGGAGGGGGCTGATGCGGAGCAGCGGCGGCTGCGCGCCCGGTACGTGATCGCGGCGGACGGCAGCAAGAGCGCCATCCGGGAGATGCTGGGCATCGAACGCGACGACTTCGGCTTCAACGAGCGCTGGCTCAACTTCGACACCGAGTGGCTACGGCCCGTACCGGCGGAGTTCCGCACCACCAAGCAGTACTGCGATCCGGCCCGCGGTCACATGTACATGATCATCGGTGAGTACCGGCAGCGCTTCGAGTTCGCGCTGCTGGCCGGCGAGTCCCGGGAGGAGTTCGAGCGGCCGAAAACCGCGTGGCGGCTGCTGGCGCAGACACATGGGCTGGGGCCGGAGGACGTGCGGATCATCCGGCAGATCGTCTACACCTTCGAGTCCCGCGTGGCCCGCCGCTGGCGGGAACGGCGGGTCTTCCTCGCCGGGGACGCCGCGCACACCATGCCGCCCTACCTCGGGCAAGGGGCCTGCTCGGGCATCCGCGACTCGTTCAACCTCGGCTGGAAGCTCGATCTGGTGCTGCGCGGCCTGGCCGACGAGTCCCTTCTGGACACCTACGAGCTGGAGCGCCGGCCGCACGCCACCGCCATCACGCACATGGCGATGGGGCTCGGCGCGATCGCCAACACCCACGACCCGGACGCCGCCGCCCAGCGCGACGCGGCTTTCCGTGCCGGGCAAGCACCGCCGCCCCCGACCATCCCCGCGCTCGCCGACGGCGTGCTCCACCACCAGCCCGACGGCACCGTCACCCCGCCCACCGGTGGCCTGGTGCCGCAGGGTCGCGTGACCGCCGGCGAGCTGACCGGGCGGTTCGACGACGTGGTGGGGCGCGGATTCGTCCTGGTCTCCGCCATCGACGTCGCGGCGGTGCTGTCACCGGAGCATCGGGGTTTCCTCTCCGAGCTCGGCTGCCGCATGGTCAGGCTCGGCCACGACGTGATCGACGAGGACGGCGTGTACGGCAGGCACCTGCATGAGCTCGGCGCGGTCGCCTATCTCGCGCGCCCGGACTTCGTGCTGTTCGGCGCGGCTGCCGATGCCACCGAGCTCACCGCGTTGGTCGACGAACTGCGTGTCGGCATCGCCTGGCCGGCCGCTCGCTCGGCGGTGTCCGCATGACCACGTCACCGGAGGCACTGGACCAGACCGTCGCCGCGCAGCACCAGGCGATGCCCTACACACGGCTGGTCGACTACGGCATGAATCCCGCCGACGCCCATAGTCTGCTGGCCAAGACGGCCCAAGGCCGGTCCTGGACCGATCACGCCGGCGAACTGGCCGACCACCGTGCCCGCGCGGCCGAGACCGCGCTGGCCGCCGGGCACCGGCTCACCGCCGTCAAGTCCGCCCGATGGGCGGTCGGCGCCGCGCTGTTCGCGCAGATGGCCGAGAACGACGACACGCCGCTCAAACAGGAGCTCTACCGCCGCCTCGCAGCGCTGGCCGGCCGGGTCGCCGAGCTGAGCGAGCCACCGATGGAACGGGTCGAGGTGCCGTACCGGCACGGACACCTCGTCGGCTGGCTGCGCCTGCCACCGGCCGGGACGGCGGACGCGACCGTCGTCGTCTGGGGCGGGCTCAGCGGCTGGGGCGCGGCCTACCTGCGGGCCGCCGACGCCTTCGCCGCCCGGAGGGTGGCGTGTCTGCTGGCCGAGGGGCCCGGGCAGGGTGAGCCACGCCTGACCGATCGTCTCTACATCGACGAACACGTCGCCGACGGCTTCGCCCGCTTCCTCGATGTCGTCTCCGAAGACCCGCGGCTCGGCGACGCCGTCGGCGTGCAGGGCAACAGCTTCGGCGGGCTGTTCGCCGCCCACCTCGCCGCCCGCGATGGGCGGGTCGGCGCCTGCGTGGTCAACGGAGCACCCGCCACCACGCGCCTGCCGCCGTTCGGCACCGCCCGCGCCCAGTTCGCCGCCGCGTTCGGCACCGACAGCGAGGCCCGGCTGACCGGCGTCCTGGACGCGCTGCGGTTCGACCCGGTCCGCCACCGGATCGCCTGCCCGACCCTGGTCCTGCACGGCGGGCTCGACCCGCTCGTCTCCGACCCGTCGCTGCAGGAACCCTTCGCCCGGGCTGCCGGCCCTCGTGGGGAGCTACGCATTTGGCCGGACGGCGAGCACACGCTCTACAACCACGCCGCCGAACGCGACGCGATCGTCGCCGACTGGTTCGCCGACCACCTGATCACCCGATGACACAGCGTCGCCGGTGCCCGATGTGGACCGCTACGGCGATGCCGTGCTCGACGCTCCCAAGTGAGGCATATCGGATGTTGCGCGACACCGGCCGGTGGTACGGCCTGACGAGTCGCCCGGCCTGGGTGATCTCCCGCCACGCCGGCGTGCGGGTCGCGCTCGCCGAGCCGCGGCCTGCAAACCTGCCTGCTTCGTTGCACACCGACACTGGAGACATGAGATGACACGTATCGAAGTGGACCGCGACCGCTGCGAGGGTCACGGCCTGTGCGAGCAGACCGCGCCGGAGATCTATCAGCTCGATCACGAAGGTGAGCTGGATCTCTTGTTCGAGGACGTCCCCGCCCAGCTGCGGGGCAAGGCCGAGGCCGGGGCCCGCGTCTGTCCCGTCGCCGCCCTCCGCATCCAGTCATGACCGCCGGCCCGCTTCGCCGCGTCGTGGTGGCCGGCGGCTCGATCGCCGCGGTGACCGCCGCCGAGTCCCTCCGCGTCCAGGGCTTCGACGGCGAGATCACCCTGCTCTCCGAGGAGCCACACGCCCCGTACACCCGGGTGCCGCTGTCCAAGGGCGTTCTCTCCGGCCGCGAGACACCGGACTCCACAGCGCTCCCCGCACTCGGTGACGACATCACCGTGCGGCTTGACGCCCCGGTCGCCAGGCTTCACGCCGAGAAGCGTCGGGTCGTGCTCGCCGACGGCGAGGAGGTGCCCTACGACGGGCTGATCATCGCCACCGGGGCACGGGCTCGGCGGCTGGCAGCGTCTGGCCAGACCGGGGAATACGTAGTCCGCACCCTTGACGATGCGACCAGCCTTGCCGATCGCCTCCAGACCGCGACCTCCGTGCTCGTCGTGGGCGCCGGATACCTCGGGATGGAAGTCTCTTCCACCTGTGTCGACCGTGGACTCGGCGTGACCGTCGTCGACCGGGACCCGCCGCTGCGGCGGCTGCTCGGTGGCTGGCTGTCCCGTTTCGTCCTCGACGCCGCCAGGGAACGCGGAGTGAGGTTTGTCCTTGCACCAGGCGGCATCGACCTGCTGGGGCAGAGCGAGGTGTCCGGTGTGGACTGCGGAGATCGGCGGCTGTCCGCTGACGTCATCGTCTCCGCTGTCGGTGATACGGCGAACATCGAATGGCTGGCCGACAGCGGCCTTCCGCTCGCCGGCGGCCTCGTGGTCGATGCTCGATGCCAGGTGACGCCCTATATCGTCGCCGCCGGAGACGTTACCGTGACCAGGACACCGGATGGTGCGCTGCGGCGCAGCCCTCATTGGACCAGCGCCGTCCGGCAAGCCCAGACCGCGGCTGTCACGCTCCTGCAGGGCGAGGCGGCCACACCTCCGCGGCACGACCCCTACTACTGGACCGAACAGTTCGGGCTCGACATCAAGATCAGCGGAGACATCCCCGGGAACGAGGCACCCACGATCCTTGCCGGCGACCCGGCACGACGCTCCTTCCTGCTGCAGTGGTGCCGCGACGGGCGCCCTGTGGCTTCGGCTTCGGTGAACCACCGGATACCGATCGTCAAGCTCAAGAAACTCGGTGCCCACTACCGCGATGAGGATCACAAGGAGACAGCGGCGTGATGGATTTCTCCGTGGAATCGGCCACCGCGACGGTGGTGGAAAGTTTCCGTGACACCCGGGACCCGCGGTTGCGGGCGGTGCTGGAGAGCCTGACGCGGTATCTCCATGCGTTCGTGCGAGAGGTGCGGCCGTCGCTGGCGGAGTGGAATCAGGCGATCGAGTTCCTGACCGCGGTGGGCCAGACGTGTACGGACACCCGGCAGGAGTTCATCCTGTTGTCCGATGTGCTGGGAGTGTCGATGCTGGTGGAGACGGTGAACGCCCAGCAGACCGGGACCGCCGGCACGGTGCTGGGCCCGTTTCACATGACCGAATCGCCTCCCCGGGCGTTGGGCGACTCGATCGACCTCATCGGGGGCGCGCGTAGGTGTGTGGTGTCCGGCTGGGTCACCGGGGGTGCCGGCGAGCCGGTGGGCGGGGCGCAGGTCGATGTGTGGCAGTGCACCGAGGAGGGCTTCTACGATGTGCAGCAGCCCGACCTCCAGCCGCCGGGCAACGGACGCGGCCTGTTCACCACCGACGACGACGGCCGCTACTGGTTCCGCACGGTGGTTCCGAGTCACTACCCGATCCCGACCGATGGCCCGGTGGGACGGTTGCTCGAGGCGACTGAACGGCATCCCTACCGCCCGGCGCACATCCACTTCCTGGTCACCGCTCCGGGGTACGAGGAGCTGACTACGCATGCGTTCGTGGCCGGCAGCCCATACGTGGACTCCGACGCCGTTTTCGCGGTGAAACAGAGCCTGGTGGTCGACTTCACCGAATCCCACGACGAGAGCGCCGCGGCGGCTTTCGGGGTCGCCACGCCGTTCATCCACGCGCGGTTCGACATCGTCCTGCAGGAGCGCTTGTGACCTCCACCGAGACCTTCATCTACGAAGCCCTGCCGATGCGGGTGCGGTTCGGGCCGGGACAGCTCGCCGAGCTGCCCGAAGAGGTGGCCCGGCTGGGGTTGCGCCGGCTCCTCGTGCTGTCCACGCCGGAGCAGCATGAGCTGGCCGAGCGCGTCGCCGGCCTGCTCGGCCACCATGCGGCGGGGGTGTTCGCCGGGGCCCGGATGCACGTCCCGGCCACCACCTCGGCTGCGGCGTGCGAGCACGCCCGCCGTGTGGGTGCAGACGGGTGCGTCGCCGTGGGCGGCGGCTCCACCATCGGGCTGGGCAAGGCCATCGCGCTCGAGACCGGCCTGCCCGTCGTCGCCGTCCCCACAACGTATTCCGGCTCCGAGATGACCCCAATCTGGGGCATCACCGACAACAACCGCAAACGCACCGGACGCGACCCGGCGGTGCTGCCGCGCAGCGTGCTCTACGACCCCGAGCTCACCCTGGGACTGCCCCCGTCGCTGTCGGGGACGAGCGGCATCAACGCGATCGCCCACGCCGTGGAGGCGATCTACGCACCCGACGCGTCCCCGATCATCACGTTGCTCGCCCAGGAAGGCGTCCGCTGTCTCGCGGCGGCGCTGCCCGCCATCGCGGCCGACCCGGCCGACCGGGACGCCCGGTCCCTGGCGTTGCGCGGATCGTGGCTGTGCGGCGCCTGCCTGGGGGCGACGACGATGTCGCTGCACCACAAGCTCTGCCACGTCCTGGGGGGCACCTTCGACCTGCCACACGCGCCTACCCACGCCGTCGTGCTACCGCACGTCGCGGCCTTCAACCTGCCCGCGGCCCCGGCCGCGCACAACGCCCTCTGCCAAGCCCTGGGGACCGATGACCCCGCCCAGGCCCTCGCCGACCTGGGCACCGCAGTCGGCGCGCCCCGCACACTCGCCGACCTCGGACTCCGTGACACCGACTTGCCCCAGGTCATCGACCAAGTCCTCGCACAGCCTTACGCCAACCCCCGCACCCCCACCCGCGACGACCTCGAAACGCTCCTGCGAGCAGCCCTTGACGGCAGCGCACCGGCCAACCGGGATCGTGCCATCGTCCGCGCCGCCCCGATTGACGCGTACACGGACCTCCAGAGGTAGGTGGTGCTGATCTGCGAGACGGCACCACGGCCGGGACGGGTTCGAGTGGAGCCACTCAGATCCGCCTTGCGGCCGCAGAACAATGACCCGGCCCGTCCGACAAGAACCCTGGATCACACCGCTGCGATGATCGACGGACTGCGCGAGATCGCCGACACACATCGGGCCACGGTCCCCCAGTGGTGCTGGGGCGGTTCACCGCCTGCTACGGCGACACCGTCGTCGCTACACCGGGCGCCTCGAAGCCGCACGCCGCCGAGAAAGGCCGCTGGGGCAATGAAGATCGCGCTGCGCGACTCGCCAACCGAGCACCTCACCGACCTGTCAACCAGAGTCACCCGCCGATCTCCGGCTCCCGCCCAGGTATGGGATCGATCTGCGTGGGCGCGAGCGGGCCCTGGTCGAGCATGAGGGCCGGCCTATCGTTCCTCGGAAGAAGTCGATGAGGGCGTGGTAGTCGACCACCGGAACCGTGATCCGCTCGCGCAGCCCGTCGGCGATGGAGGCCATTTCTCCGCATTCGAGCACGACCGCGCCGATTCGGTGTGCCGCTGCGAACTCGGTGATGACGCCCTGGATCTGCTCGAGGACGGCTACGGCGTCGAACGGCGCCGCTCGGTCGATCACGGCGCGGCGGAACGGCCCCGGTCCCTGCAACCCGGCGACGAGAAGGCGGTCACGGTCCTTGAAGGCGACGCCAGGCAGATCGGCGGTCGACGCGAGTTGTGAGTCCGCGTAGATCACGAGGATCGCCCGGTCCGGTGCGATGGTCGCCAGAAGGGTCGGCACCGCCAGCAACGGTGAAGACACGACCACTGCTTCACTGGAGGCGGCGAACTCGCCCTGGTAACGCGACAGGTAACCGATGGTCAGTGCCACGACCGAAGGTGACTCCCTGCCAGCGGCGAGTGGGAGCCGGGCGAGCGTGCGGTGCAACAGGGGGTGCCGTGGATCGGCAAGGTCTGAAAACAGGTTCGCACTCTCGATCCCGGCGAGTTCGGCATCGTGGACGGAGGGGTCGGCGGCGGAGCCGGCCAGGAAGGGGGCGTCCTGCGGCGTGATGATGAGCACCTCGGCGGATGTGGGCTGGTCGTCAGGCATGCTGCCTCTCCCGGCGGCCGAGCAGGGTTGTCGCGATGACGCCAAGCGCCACGGTCACCAGGAGGTAGGCGCTCAAGGCGAACGGAGAGTCGAAGCTGCCCGCGATCGCAGCGGCGATGAAAGGCGCGGGCCCTCCCCCGATGATCCCGGCGAGGTTGAAGGCCAGGGAGCTGCCCGAGTAGCGTACCGGAGCAGGAAACAGCCCGGTGAGCAAGGGCGCTTCGCTGGCGAACATGGCCGCGTACGGCACAAGCGAAACCAGGATCACCGGGATCGCCATGGCAGGGTTGCCGCTCTTGATGGCCGCGAAGTAGACGACGCAGATGACGGCGGTGCCGGCGGCGCCGGCCAGGTAGACCCGGCGGGGACCGAAGCGGTCACCGAGCGAGCCCATGAGCGGCATGATCAAGGCCGAGAGCAGCGCCGCTGCCGCGACGAGTCCGAGCAGCAGGCCGCGGCCGAACCCGCCCATCGAGGTGCCGTAGGCGAAGACGAAGGTGATGAACACGAACACCGCGGCCATCTCGCCGACCTTCAGGAACAGACCGAGCACAATCTCTCGCGGATACGACCGCACGACGCTGAGGACAGGGGCGCGGCGGACCGCCCCCGCGTCCTTGGCCGCCGCGAAGTCCGCCGTCTCCGAGATACCGTTGCGCATCCAGAATCCGAGGATGACCAGCACGATGCTGGCCAGGAAGGGCAGTCGCCAGCCCCAGCTGACGAACGCCTCTCCGGCGAGGTTGCTGACCGCGAGCACCACCGTGTTGGCCAGGGCTACCCCGAGCATGGCTGAGGCCTGCGGGAACGCGGCGCGGAAACCACGTCCCTTCGGGTCACCGGATTCAGTGGCCATGAGGACGGCGCCACCCCACTCGCCTCCCATCCCGATACCTTGAAGGGTCCTCATGAGCACGAGGAGGACAGGGGCCCACAGTCCGATCGAGTGGTAACCCGGGATGAGCCCGACTCCGACCGTGCCGATCCCCATGAGCATCAACGTGCTGATGAGGGCGGACTTCCTCCCGATCCGATCGCCCAGGTGCCCGAAGATGACCGCGCCGATCGGGCGCGCGGCGAACCCGACGAAGAAGGTCGAGAAAGTGAGCAGCGTCCCGGCAAGACGGTCACTCGCGGGGAAGAACTGTGTGGGAAACACCAGCGCGGCGACCGTGCCGTACAGCATGAAGTCGTACCACTCGATGGTACTGCCCGCCGTGCTGGCGGCTACCACGCGTCTGATGCGCCGGGTGCTGTCCTGTGTCCTGCCTGTGGACGGGAGCGTGTCGGTCATGGGCCGGTCCAATCGCGATCGGAGGGGAAGACCAGGCAAGGCTTTGCCAATTGGCAAAGTACGGTCATTGCGTTGCCGGCCGATTGCCGCGTATTGCGGACGGGTAAAACGCTGCCGCCGCTGGTCAGGCCAGAAGGGAAATGGCCCCTTCCCCGCGCGAAACGCAAGCGACCATGGACCTGGCACGCTCGTCGTCGGTCAGACACAGGTCGCGGTGCTGGATGTCGCCGCCGACCACGTCAAGCACACAGGTACCGCAGGCACCACCCTCGCACGAATAGTCGACCGGCACTCCCTCCCGCACCATCGCCTGAACCAGAGACTCGTCCGCACCGACGTGAATTGCTCGCCGGGACAGCACAAGCCATGCGTCGAACGCGTCACCGAGCTTGTCGCCAGATGCGCTCGCCCGGGCGGTGAAGCTCTCGCAGCGCACTCGCTCCGGCTCCAGATGGGTGGTCGCCTGGGCCATCTCGGCCATAAGCCCCTCAGGACCGCAGTAATACAGCGTCGTGTCACCGGTGAGCTCAGCCGCCAGCTCACGCGGGTCGAGCCGGTCTCCAGCGGACGACTCGTGCACGACCACATCGGCGCCCGTCCCTTGCAGCACGTCGAGGTAGGCAGCGTGCTCGCGACGCCGTACGCAGTACCTGATCTCGCTGGACGCACCAGGCGGCAGCCCGCCCAGCAGGCCGAGGATCGCCGTAATACCGATACCTCCGGCGACGAACACGTGGTGCGACACCGTCGGATCGATGCGCATACCCGGTTGCGGGTACGAGACGAACAGCATGTCGCCGATCGCGAGATCGTCGTGGAACAGGACTGAGCCGCCGCGGCCGTGCTCGTCCCGGCGGATGGCGATCCGGTAGGCCGTTGAGTCGCCTTCCGGCCCGATGAGCGAGTAATCGCGTCGGGTCCCGTTCCGGTGCTGGATTTGGACATGATCGCCGGCCACGAACGGCGGGAACGCCTCACGGTGAACGGGAACAAGGGTGAGCTCGCGTACCCCCGGCGCCGGCCACGCGTCCGCCTGCAGCCGCGCGGCCATCAACAGACGCACACTCATTCGGCACCGCCGCCGATCTCGGCCGGCTCGGCCACGGGTATCTCGATCCCGGTGTCCTCTCCCGGCGGCAGCGGACGTATCAGATCTCCTGGACGTATCGTGCCGCCGCGCAAGATGCGGCAGTTGAGCCCTGACCGGCCGAGAAGCGGCTCGAACACGGGCTTGTCGATCAAGCGTTCAAGATAACGGCACGGCACATTCAGCCTGCCTCCGTAGACAACAGCCTCCCCGATCACGAAGCACCGCTCGACCAGAGAGTTGAGCGGGACGCCCTTGGTCACGATGTTGCGTCGCAACTCCACCCCGTCCACCGGTTCGCCAAGGGCGTGGGCGAGGCCGTCGATCACCTCCTGGGAGATCAGGGTGAGCTGACGGTCCGGGTGCCAAAGGTGTGAGTAGTGGCCGGTGCCGAGCGCATACCTGTCGCCCTCTATGCCCACCCCGGCCAGCAGACGCGCCGCCGACAACGCGTGCATCTCCACTCCGGCGCCCTCGGCTGCGTAAATCGCCCGGACCTCTCCGAGCCATGGCTGGCCGGCCACCTCGTCACGCCTCTCTGCGTCCATCACGATCGGTCCTCACATCCCTCGGCGCCGGTACCACTCCTGTACCGGCTGGATCGGACTAAAATGAGCTGAAACGATGCCTACTTTGCCAATAGGCAACGATATCATCCGAACGCAGGGCCGAAGGAGATCGATGTCGCAGGCGCACGCCGAGGACCTGGAGGGCCTCGCGGCCCGGATGATCGCGGAACACCGTCGCAGTCGCGGCCTCAGCCTGAGCAGCGTCGCGGAGGCGAGCGGGGTGTCCGCCGCCCACCTGTCGCGTATCGAGCGTGGGGAACGCGCTCCGTCACTCGGGGTGCTCCTGCAGCTGGCGAAGGCCTACGACCTCACGCTGGGCGAGCTCGTCGGGGAGCACCAGTCCGCCTTCCCCGCCGTGCGACACAGCTCACTTCGCACACATCCACTCACTGCGGGCGTCGGTTACCGGCCGCTGCTCACCCACGCAGGCCCCAGCAGCGTGCAAATCGTCCTGGTGGACATCGCCGCCGGGACGACGACACCTCCGTCATCCCACTCCGGCACCGAGTGGATCTTTATGATGGAGGGCGCTGTCGAACTCGGCATCGGCCCGCGACGTTGGACACTCGAGGCTGGCGACGCCATCGACTTCGACTCCGGCGAGGAGCACATGCTGAGCAGCGTCTCTGGAGCCGCACGACTGATGTTGGTGCTGGTCTCGCCGGTCACCGGCGCGTCACCGGGCCATTGATCCGCCTTTCCGAGACAGACCGCCGTCCCGCTCCCCTCTCTGCCGAGCGATGTCAAATGCGGCATTCATTCGCCGGGCTTTCGGTGGTGTTCGCGGTGGCAGCTCTGTCACCGCGAACACCGGTGATGATCGCGGCTGTTAACGTCCGCAGGCCGACGAAACAGCCACCGGATAGCAATGCGCTTCGTGGTGGTTGACGTTGGCCGACGTGGCCAGCACGGCCTTCGTTCGGTCGTCGAGAGTGGCTTCGGACAGCAACCCCTTCCGGTGTCGAGCCGGATCGCTCCTATCGGGCCGGGTCGGCGCGGAACAGCGGTGCGACGAGGTCGCCGGCGTTCTCAGGCATTTGGATGTAGGCGACGGCCGGGATGCCGGAGGCGGGCATGAAAGCCGTCAGGCGCACCGCGTGGGCCACGAGTTCGGGTGCCTGCTGGGCGGCTCGGGTCAGCACGGTGCCGCCCATGCTGTGGGCGACCACCGTGACCGGGCGGCCGCGGCCGAGCTGCTTGATCTGCGAGACCAGCAGGTCGGCCGCCTGGTCGAGGTTCACCTCCGCCACCGGGGGACGCCTCGGCGGCCAGTGCCTGCGGGTTGAACGAGCCTGCAACGTGATCATGACGGTCCACCTGCCGCCCAGCCCGACTTCCACAACCTGAACTGACCGTTGCTTAGGCCCCAAACCGCGCCCGCAGCGGCGACCACGGCGGCAAGGAAGGCGTGACGAGCACTGCCTCGCCCCCACATCGACCGTCGTCACTGGAACCCGCTGAGCGATCGGTCTCGACGCCGTCCCGGGAAGGATGCCGTCGCGGGAGTGGGCCGGGCGAGGACATCGCCGGATCAGCCATGCCGGCCGGACTCCGACTCCCGGGGGTCGATGCCGGTGGTGCGGAACCGGGTGCGGTAGCTGCCTGGCGAGACTCCGAGGTTGCGACGGAAGATCCGTCTCATCGTCTCCGGAGAACCGAAGCCGGCACGCCGTGCGACGGACTCCTGGCTTTCGTCGCCGGTCACCAGGAGAAGCTTGGCCGCCTCCAGCCGGGTCTGCTCCACGTAGCGGGCCGGTGTCATACCCACCTCGTCGCGGAACATCCGCGCCAGATGGCGTTCGCTCACCGCGGCGCGGGCGGCCATCGCGGCAGTCGAGTGGTCCGCGGCGGGTTCGAGGACCACAGCGTCCAGGACCTGGCGCAGGCCGCGCGTGGTGGGCGCGCCCGCCTTGGACCAGACGCTGAACTGGGCCTGTCCGCCCGGACGTTGCAGGAAGACGACCATCCACCGGGCGACCCTGCGGGCGACGTCGGTGCCGTAATCGTTCTCGACGATGGCCAGGGCCAGGTCGGTGCCCGCGCTGATCCCGGCGCCGGTGACGAAGGGGCCGTCCTGGACGAAGAGGGCGTCCGGATCCACCATGACGCGGGGGTACTCCAGGGCGAACCGCGCGCAGTGCGCCCAGTGGGTCGTCGCCCGGCGTCCGTCCAGCATCCCCAGGGCGGCCAGCACGAAAGCCCCCGTGCAGACGGAGGCGATCCGCGACGCTCGGGGCGCCAGTTCGCGGACCGCCGCCAGTGCCTCGGGGACCGTGTCCGGGGTCAGCTCCTCCGGTATGTCGTGCGTGCCCGGGGCGAAGGTGAAGTCGGCCGGCACACCTCCCGGCACCAGGAGGGTGTCAATGGAGTCGGGGGCGTCGGCCACTGGAATGTCCGCGCTCAGCCGGGTGAACGCGGTCGTCCCGACCGGCTGGCCCATGGGCGAGACCAGCAGCACCCGGTAGCGGGCCCCGAAGTCGTTGGCCCGGGCGAAGATCTCCAGCGGCGCCGCCACGTCCTGCAGCGTCACCTTGTCGTACAGCACAAAGACCATCGTCCGTTCGGTGCCGCTGTCCGCGGCCGCGATGCTCCGGTTCACGGTGCGTCCTCCTCCCGGGGCGTGCGGGGCTACCCGTCGTGTCCGAAATCGTGGATCGTGTGTCCGCTGCAGCCCTTGGCTCCTGTCCCCCCAGGAGGGGAACGTGGAGGCCGAGCGAATCGGCCAGGGAATCCGGGATCCGAGTTCCTGGAATGGATGGTACCGATCGCTTCGAGCTGTCAGTGAAAGCGTCGCGTTTCCGGCGACCCGATGGGAAGAAATATTAACCGCACGAAGACCTGATCGGTCCAGTGCTCATATCGACATTGCAGCCGCCCATGGCCTCACCGGCAGGCCTGGGCGGCTTTTCCTGCCTCTAGTTCACAGGACAGTGGAAGTCAATGCCGGAAATAGCTTGTTCAAGCATCTTTAACTCGCGTGAAACAAAATCGCTGGAACCTATTGGTGTCTTCCCACGTCAGAGCCGACACAATCGGCACCGAAGGCGTCTGCGACCAGGTTCCCCACCGGGGCCTACGCGGCGGCCGGAGCCGAGGAAGCGCCAAATCCACGTCCGAATCGAAGCGCTCGAAGTGCAGGATTCGGCACCGCCGATCGAGCCTTTAGCGAACCCCTTCCCGTCAGGGCACTCAATTCTCTTCCGCATCTCAGCGGATCAATTGTTGCCTGCCCGTGTTCGGGCACGAATTCCGCCGAGCCGTCAGAACTCGGCGTCAGAGGAGTCTTTTGGTCATGCGCCAACTAGATGCTTTGTCGATCAGCATCGGCGTACTCGGAGGAGTCGCCACGCTGATGACCGCAACCGTCCTGACCATTCCGGTCTGGGTCATCTTCATCGCCTGGGCCTCCTTCTTCATCCTCGGGGCCGGCACCGACGGCATGGTGAGGTCGATCGCCTCGAACCTGACCGGCATCGTCATCGCCTCGCTGACGCTGCTGGTCATCCACGCGCTGGGCGGTGGCACCGCCGTCGCCGCCGTCGCCGTGGGTGTGGGAAGCGCCGCCATGGTGCAGGCCTCGAAGATCCCCCTGCTCTCGAAGATCCCGGCCATCGTGTGGGGCTTCGCCTCCACGGTGGGGACGGTGGCCGCCACCGGCCACGGCATCACCACCGCATCCATCAGCAACCCGGCGCTCGTCGCGGCGTTGTCCATGGTCCTCGGCGCGGTGTTCGGCATCGCCTCTGAGTACTGGGGAGCCACGATGACCGCACGCCCCGCCGTCGAGCCGACCCCGGAAGGGCAGTCATGAAACTACAGCACCACCTGGGAGGCCTGGAAAACCTCGGCCCCGTCGACTGCGAACCCCGCGTCTTCGTCGAGGACTGGGAGCAGCGCATCTTCGGCATCCACGTGGCGATGATGGGTCTGAGCGCCCATCTCGGCGAGGCGGTACCCCAGTACCCGATCGAGGACGTGCCCACTGCCTTCTCCTCTGTCTGGACCTGGGCGGATCTGCGCAAGGGCGCCGAGGCGATGCACCCCTTCGCCTACTTCCAGTACCGCTACTACGAGAAGTGGCTCGGCGGCATCAGCGGGTTCTTCGTCTCCCAGGGCTACATCACTGCGGAGGAGCTGGAGTCGAAGGCCGCGGAGTACCTCCAGGATCTGGGACTGGCACTGCCTGAGGGCGGAGACGAACGCATCGACGACCAGGTCATCCGCTACCTGCGCGAGGGCGACTCCCCCCGCCAGGGTCCGGCTGGGTCCCCGGCCTTCGCCGTCGGCGACCGGGTGACCGTCAAGGACGTGCCGCCCGCCGAACACACCCGGCTGCCGGGCAATCTGCGCGGTCGCACCGGCACCGTGGAGCGCGTCTTCGAAGGCAACTACGGCTACTTCTGCTCCACCGGCCCGGACGGTATCGGAGAGCCGATGCCCGTCTACGCCGTCCGCTTCGAACCCACCGACATCTGGGGAGAGCTCGCCGAGCCCGGCGCAGTGCTCTACGGCGAGCTCTACCAGGCCTACCTCACCCCCGCCACGGAGGAACAGCAGTGACCGTACAGTTCGGCTACCCCCAAGACCGCGAAGCCCGCAACGCCGCCCGCGTCCGGGCGCTGGAGGCCCTGCTCATCGAAAAGGGCGTGATCACCGGCGCCACAGTCGACAAGGTGCTCGGCTACTTCGAGACCGACATGACACCGCTCAACGGAGCCAAGATCGTCGCCCGTGCCTGGACCGACCCGGAGTTCGCCGAACGGCTCGTCAAGGACACGCCGGCCGCCGTCGCGGAACTCGACCTGCCCGTCGGCATGGCCGGCGCCGAAGGCGAGCACCTGCAGGCCGTGGCCAACATCCCCGGAGTGCACAACCTGGTCATCTGCACCCTGTGCTCCTGCTTCCCCTGGCCCGTGCTCGGCCTCCCGCCGTACTGGTACAAGGACCCGACCTTCCGCGCCCGCGCGGCCCGGGAGCCCCGTGTGGTGCTCAAGGAGATCGGCCTGAACCTCGACCCGTCCGTCGAACTGCGGGTGTGGGACAGCAGCGGTCATTCTCGCTGGTTCGTCGTTCCGCAGCGGCCCGCCGGGACCGGCGGCATGACTGAAGAGGAACTCGCCGCCCTGGTCACCACCGAATCGATGATCGGCATCGCCGAGGTTCCTTCACCCGCCGCCTGAGCCGCACCCGGACACCAGAGAAAGGGAATCCCATGGAGGCCACCGCCACCACCGCGCCCCTGCACGAAACCTGCGTCACCGACATGAACGCGCCCACCTTCGACGCCGACTGGCAGCGCCGGGCGTTCGGCGTCGCCGTCGCCCTGTCGGAGTTCGGCCACTACCCCTGGGACGCATTCCAGCAGCGACTCATCGCCGCCATCGGCGTATGGGAGTCCGCCCCAGCGGCCGAGCAGGGCAGGTGGCAGTACTACGAGCACTGGCTCGCGGCGCTCGAACACGTACTGATCGAGCACGGTCTGGTCGGACAGGACGAGATGCGCGCCCTACTCGAGGCGTAACCCGTTCCCAGGCCCGGACCACCAGGACGCCCCGTTCCGGCCCGTCCGCCAGGGCCGCACCCGCGCGTGGCTCCCTCCCCACCAGCGGGTGCGGCCCTCCTCCCCTCTCGCTGCTGACGACGGCACCGCGCGGTGCCCCTGCCAAGGAATGTGTGTGACCACAACAACCATCACCGCCGGCCGATGGACCCGCGCCGAACGGCTGCGCATCACGGGCATCGTCGGCGTCATCGCCGCCCTGCACGTCATCGGATGGAGCCTGTACCTCTTCTACGCCAGCGGCCCGGCCGGGGCCGGGGCCTTCGCCGGAGCCGGAACCCTTGCCTACACACTCGGGATGCGGCACGCCTTCGACGCCGACCACATCGCCGCCATCGACGACACCACCAGACTGATGCTGCAACGCGGACGCAGACCCGTCGGCGTGGGCTTCTTCTTCGCCATGGGCCACTCCACCGTGGTCCTCGCCCTCGCCTTCGTCGTCGCGCTCGCCGCGGGCCACGCCGGCTCGGACATCGGCATCTTCCGCCATGTCGGCGGCCTGGTCTCGCAGATCGTGGCCGTGCTGTTCCTGCTGCTCGTCGCCGTACTCAACCTCATGGTGCTGACCGGCATCGTCGGCCTGTGGCGGCGTATGACGCAGGGCCGGCTGCACCAAGACGAGCTCGAGCGGCAACTGCTCAACCGAGGCCTGATGAACCGCCTCCTCGGCCGCCGCACCCGGGCGCTGATCCGCTCCTCATGGCACATGTACCCGGTCGGCATCCTGTTCGGCCTCGGCCTGGAGACCGCCAGTGAGATCACCCTGCTCGCCCTGTCCGCCAGCACCGCCGTCCACGAGTCTGGCTTGCCCACCCTCGCTGTCCTCTCCCTCCCGCTGCTCTTCGCCGCCGGAATGACTGCCTTCGACACCGCCGACAGCATGCTGATGACACGCCTGTACTCATGGGCGTACCGCAGCCCCGCCCGCAGGCTCTACTACAACATCGCCACGACCGGCATGACCGTGGCCGTCGCCGCGTTCATCGCCAGTGTCTACCTCGCGAGGCTCGTTGCCGACGCCACCGGAGCCGGGGGACTTCTCGCCGCCTACGCCTCCCTGGCCGACCATTTCGAACTGCTCGGCTACGTCGTCGTCGCCGTCTTCGCGGCCTCCTGGCTCTCCGCCGCCGCCATCTGGCGCTACCGCGGACTCGCCGAGAAGTACGGCGACCGGCAAGGTGCCGCCGGCGAAGCACCCCAGCGATCCTGAGGTCTGGTGCCGGTGAACCAGGGTGCCGGCTCGTAGTCCCCGGTTGCCAGGCGTATGGATGGGGGCAGACCAAGTACGGGAGAAAGGGACAGTCGTCCACTCCCACCTCGGTGTCCACGGCGCCTACACCTTCGCCATGCCCGACCTCGCGCCCGGCGGCATCCGCGACCTGGATGCCGCCGAGATCTGACCAGCGTGGCGGAACAGAGCGTGGGCAACGTGGAAGCCATGAACGAGACACCGGACTCGGCCGTGGCGACCTACGAGGACCTGCTGCGCCAGACCCGCCGGTTCCACCAAGAGCTGGAGCGGTACCACGGGATAACCCGGCGACAACTCCAGGAGGAGTGGAAGACCGTCCAAGCCGCGATCTACGTCGAGCTACACCACCTATGACGAGTCCGGCCAGGTGGCAGGACGGGCCGCGCTGGATGCCGCCCGCCAGATCCGGGCGCGGTGGATCCCAGACGCAGACGACCTTCTGTAGCCGGGTCCGGCGCGTTCATCTAACGACCGTTTGACGAACGCAACCAAGGACACGCGGCCGAACGGGGACCTCCGTGCGCCGTGTCTGGTTCGGATGTTCATTTTGCCGTTCATCTTCGGCCGTCCCCTGCTACCGTTCAGGTACCTCGCGCGTGACGTTTGATGAACGGAGGCGCTTCGCCATGGCGCTCATCGGACTGGTCCGGGTCAGCACCGACAAGCAGAAGACCCAGCGGCAGCACGACGCCCTCGATCCGATCTGCCTGAAGGTCATCGAGGAGAAGGCCAGCGGCAAGCTCGCCACCTATGATCGGCCCGACCTCCTCACCGCGCTGTCCTACATCCGCGAAGGCGACCTGCTGACCGTCCAGGAAGTCGACCGGCTTGGCCGCAACCTCCTGGAAGGACTGATCGTCCTCAACGACCTGTTCCAGCAGGGCATCGGCGTCAAGGTGCTGGAGGGCATCGCCGCCGGCGAGCACACCGAACGCTCCTTCATACTCGACCTGGCCCTTGCCCTGGCCGAGGACCGCCGCCGCGACATCGTCCGCAAGACCAGGAACGGCCTGGAGACCGCCCAAAAGCAAGGCAGGGTCGGAGGCCGCCGCCCTGTGGTCGACGACGACAAACGCGCCGCGATCCTCGACCGTCGCCGGCGCGGGGAATCCATCCGCACCATCGCCGCCGGGGTGAAGGTCTCCGTCGGCGTCGTCCACAAAACCCTCGCAGCCGGTGCCGAGGGCAACCCCACTGACCAGCCCCCAACTCCCTGAGGAGCACGCCGCTCATCGACCACTACCCGCGACACCGAACGAGGGCGGAGTCGCCCGGCCCAGGGTCAGGTCCGGGGGATCAGGTGTCGAGGTTCGCCCCGATATCGCAGAGCTTGTTACCGGTCTCGATCTCTGCGAGATAGGCCTTGAGCTGTGCCACGCGACCCTCCGCTTCGGCGATCAGCTGATCGGCGATCCGACCCCAGTCGTCAAGCTCGGGGTTGGCGGGAAGATCGGCGAACAGGTCGGCGATCTCCCGGACGGTCAGGCCGACGCCTTGGGCGAGTTTGGCGATCTGGATGCGGCAGGCCGCGGACTCATCAAAACGGCGCTGGTTGCCCGAGGTGCGCACCGCGATGATCACGCCGTACTTCTCGTAGAACCGAACGGCCGAGGGCGCCACGCCGCTCTCAGCGGCGACGTCGCCGACCGTGAACTCCCCGCCCGCAGGAACGGCCAGAGGGGGAGCGGGTCGCGGTGTGGTGAGCGTCATGGACTCCACGCTATGCCCGATCCGGTTTGACTTCAACATATGTTTAACCCTCAGGGTGATGGCTGTGACCACACAGACACAGCACCCAAGCAGCCCATCCACCACCTCGGCGCCGACGCGGATACGGATCGCGGTGATCTCCTCCAGCGTCCGCGACGGACGGATGAGCCCGACCATCACCGACTGGGTCATCGCCGCCCTCGACCAGACCGGCGGCGTCGAGGTCGACCTGATCGACCTGACCAAGATTTCGCTGCCTGACGACAGCCAGCTCTACCCCGGCGGCGGGCCGGAAACCGCAGTGGGCGAACGTATCGAGGCCGCCGAGGCGTTCGTCTTCATCACGCCTGAGTACAACCACTCCTACCCTGCCTCGCTGAAACGACTGATCGACTGGCACTACCGGGAGTGGAAGCTCAAACCCGCCACGATCGTCGCCTACGGCGTCCAGGGCGGGCACGCCGCAATCGAGCACCTGCGCGGAGTGCTGGCCGAGCTGAACATGATCACCACCCGCCGATGCATGGGCTTGCCTGCCCCGTGGGAGAACCTGGACGACGCCGGCCGTTACGCGCCCGCCGACAGCGTGACCAAGGCCCTGACCAGCGCCCTGGCAGAGCTGAGCTGGTGGTCCGATGTGCTCACCGACGCCCGTACCAACCGTCCCTTCCCCGCCTGAGAGAGACTCCGCATGGATACGCGCGCACGCAGCATCGGACTGGTCCTGGCCTTCGCCGGACTGCTGGTCATCATCGACACAACCGTGACCATCGTCGCCCTGCCGGCGATCGTCACCGACCTGGACACCACACTGCCCCGAGGCGCCTGGATGACCACCGGGTACATCCTCGGGCTGATCGCGGTCATCCCGCTGACCGGGTGGCTCGCCGGCCGGTTCGGAGATCGCCGCGTCTACCTCGCCGGCCTGACGGTGTTCGTCCTCGCCTCGGTCGCTGCTGGGTTCTCCCCGAACGTGGACACTATGATCGCCTTCAGGGTGCTCCAGGGTATGGGCGGCGGTGTGCTGAACCCCCTCGGGATAGCGATCGCGCTGCGCTCAGTGCCCAAGGACTACCGGGGGCGGATCATGAGCCTGGTCGGGCTGCCGATCCTCATCGGTCCGGCCCTCGGCGCACCCTTGACCGGTCTGCTGATCGATGCAGCCTCCTGGCGGTGGCTGTTCTGGATCAACCTACCCCTCGGCGTCCTCGCCCTCTTCCTGTGCCTGCGCCACTTCCCCGCCCCTCAGAGCAGCGAAGACCACGGACGCGTGGACTGGCCCGGCCTGGTCATGGTCACCATCGGATGCGTCGGGCTGGTGCTGGCCTGCACCTCCATCGGCGACTCGGGGCGCGTCACCCTGACAACGGGCGTCTCGGTGCTGGCCGGGCTCGCGCTACTGGGCGGGTTCGCCCGCCGCAGTCTGCGCATCACACACCCGCTCGTGCACGTACGGTTGTTGGCACGCCGCGAGATCGCCGCGGGGGCCGTGATCACGTTGTGCTTCGCGGGCGGCTACTTCGGAGCCAGTTCCATCCTCCCCGCCTTCGTCCAGGGAGTCCGCGGAGACCCAGTCTCAGTCGCCGGCATCCTCGCCGTTCCCGCCGGCCTGGCCGTCGGGCTCACCCTGCAGATCGCCACCCGTCTCATTGACCGCATCCATCCCCGCCGCGTCATCATGCTCGGCACCGGCACCGCCCTGACCGGCGCCATCACTCTGGCATCGCGCTCAGCCTCGACACCGGTTACATGGTGATCGGTGCGCTGAGCATTCTGGTCGGCGTTGGCTCCGGTGCCACCCTGATGCCCACCACGGTCGCGGCGACCCGCAGTCTCGACGGACCCGAACTGCCCCAGGCCTCCACCGTGCTTGCCTTGTTCTCCCAGCTTGGCACCGCCCTGGTCGCATCGACCATCACGCTGCTCATCACCGCCCGCGTCGACGGCCTCGACACCGACGGGCGTGGTGGTTTGGCCGCCATCGTCGCGCTCGAACCGGCCGAACGTGCACCGCTGGCCCACCAGCTCGCCAGCACCATCGGCCTGAGCTACGCCACCCCCGCCACACTCATCCTCGTCGCCTTCGTGGCCACCATCTGCGGCATGCGATCCTCGGCACCCGAACGCACGAGCCGCCAATTGATCCGGTGGAGCTTGTGGCTACCCTTCCCAGGCATCTTGCCCGCGTTGAACCCAGCGCTCTTCGAAGTGACCGGCATGTTGGAGTGCCGAAGGAGGTGCCTGGTGAGGGCGTAGGGACAGAGGCCGGGACTGATCCCAGATGAGTTGACAGTGGCCGGGACACAGCTTTCGGCGGAGCCGGCCTTTTCCATGGAGTGAAGGGAAACGCTGACGTACGACACGTTCGACCGAGTCTGAGTGAGATTCTCGAGAAGGAAATATCCGCAGGTGACGAACATGCCTGACAACCCCAGATCACGTGTCAGGCATGTTCGCCGGGAACGCACTTTCCTGACATGCCTGACGCCGTTGCGGCACCGTAGATAACCCCGCCCGGTCCAGGGCCGACGGCACCAACGGCTGGGTGATCAAGCGGCCAGCTCGACGTCGGTGAAGTCGACCTCTTTCAGCAGGGGGTCGAACGGATCCGGCCGATGACGTAGCTCGTCGGTGGCGTAGGCGCCGAAGCGGCTGATGTGGGCCCGCAGGTACGGGGCGATCTGGCCGAGCTGGTCGGCGGTGATGCTCCAGCCCTCGGCAACCAGCTGCCGCACGATATCGGAGATGTCCAGCGCGTTGTGGAAGACGACCATTGGCCAGCAGCGTGTTGAACTTGATCAGCTTCTCCTGCTCTTCGGGGTCATTGTCGGCCAGCACCCCGCCGAACCCGAGCCACTTGGAAAACCCGTTGTAAGACTCGACCTTGTTGGTCGCCGCGGTGACCCGCGCCCGCAGCGCCGGGTCGGCCAGATACCGCAGCGCGACTGTACGTATGCTACGGCCCACCTCACGGAAGGCCTTTAGATGCGGTTCTTGCGAGAGTTGGACCGCAGCCGCCGCATCAGCGTGGCCGAGGACAGGCGGCCCTCGCTGATGGAGATCGCCACCTGCATCAGGTCGATCCAGTGCTTGTCGATCAGCTTCCAGTCGATCACGTTGCGGCCGCTCTCGCCGAACAACTGGTCGATATGCGGATAGGCGATCTTCTCCGAGGCGCGGAAGAAGATCAGGTCCTTGAAGTTGCGGATGCGCGGCATCAGGTCGAACCCGAACAAGGTCGCCAGGGCGAAGACCGGGAAGTTCTGGCCCTGGGTGTCGGCGTGCACGGTGGAGGGCTGGATGTCGGAGGTGTTGGCCAGCAGCCCCTCGATCAGGTGCACCGCCTCCCACACCCCGCACGGAATGAACCGGGAGAACAGCGCCACGTAGGTGTCGGAGATGTAGTGGTAGGCGATGCCGCCGAATCCTGAAGCGCGTGGGTTCGTCGATTCCTGGCAGTGGACATGCGGGAACTCACACGCCGATGTGGTGTTGAGGGTACTTGGTGGTGCGGGTTCGGAGCTGGGTGGCTGGCGGCGGCGTTCTGGGTCAGCTGCCGGTGGGACGGCGCTTCTTGCCTTCCGGGGTGAAGGTGAAGCCGGTTTTGAAGTCGCCCGGGCCGTAGCGGACCGCCAGGAGGACGGCTTCGTCGTAGCGAGGAGGCCAGGTCGACTCGGCATCTGGATCAGCGCCGTTCCACAGATGAAAGAAGATCATCGGGATTTCTGTGGGTTCGGTGAGGTAGCCGAGGGTCTTGCCGTAGTAGGGGTTGTTGCCGCCCAGCAGCACGGAAGGGGGCCCGAAGGTGTTGATCACCTCGCTGAGCGAGCGGTCGCGTGTGGCCCAGGTGGGGATCTGGGTTCGCATCTGGTCGTACTCAGCACTTGTCAACGTTCGGTCAGCCTCCAGCCAGCCGCGGGCGCGGGCGAACTCCGAGTAGACAGCGGCCATCCCGGATTCGTATGGACCAGGGATCAAGTTCCGGAAAGCCCCGGACACGCCGGTCGAGGTCCAGGCTCCGCGCAGCTCCAGAGCTCGCTGTTCTTCGGCCCAGGCTTCGTCGCTGTGCTCGAGGTGGAGCAGGTGATCAAGGACGAGTCGAACGCTCACTTCTCCGCCATACATCCCTGGGCGGCGCAGTACCGAGTTCACCTGGAGGACGAGGTAGTCCCGCATTTCCGACGGGGAGCGCAACCCAGGAAGCTCTGCCACGAAGATCAGTCTCTCAACAGGCGAACCGGAAGGGCCAGATGGGGCAGGAATCGCCCAGCGGAATCACTACCGGGGCAGGCTCGATCGCTTCTCGGGGTGGGCGGCGTAGACGTACTTTATGGCGGTCCTGGCGCCGATGCCGAACACGCGCATGAGGTGGACGGGGTCGGCGGTGTGCTTGGCCTCGTCGAGGATGCGGTCCTGCCGGAGTTTGGAGGCGCTGAGCCCGTGGGGCTTGAAGACGTCGTTCATCACCATGCTGGAGATCGGCGGGCGGGTGTCCATGACGGCCGTCTGCCCGCTGAGGAGCAGGTGCGGGTTGGCGGTGCGGAGCCAGCGGCGGCGGCGTTCGCGGAGCCAGGCGATGGCGAGGCTGTGGGTGAACTCGTCGAAGTAGACGGTGTGGCGGGTCAGGGCCCGCCGGACGATCAGCATCCCGGCCTGCAGGTCGAGGTCGTCCAGGAGGAGGCGGGAGGTCTCGGTCTTGCCGAGGCCGTGGATGGCGACCAGGGCGAGGACGAGCTTGGCCATGGCACTGTCAGCGCGGTCGATCAGGCCGCGGAGCCGGTCGGTGGGGATCGGGACGGGCAGACGGACGACGGCAGCCATGGTGATCCCGCGGGTGGGGTCGCGGAAGATGAGCCGTTCCTGTTTGAGCGACTGGAACAGGCTGCGTAGTGCGCTGGCCAGGTCGAGCCCGGGTTGCCCAGGTCGTGGTTTGAGGACGTCGTGGATGTCGTCGCGGGGCGAAAGCCTACGACCTCACGCTGGGCGAACTCGTCGGGAGCACCAGTCCGCCTTTCCCGCCGTACGACACAGCTCACTTCGCACACATCCACTCACTGCGGGCGTCGGTTACCGGCCGCTGCTCACCCCCGTCGGCCCGAGCAGCGTGCAAATCGTCCTGGTGGACATCGCCGCCGGGACGACGACACCTCCGTCATCCCACTCCGGCACCGAGTGGATCTTTATGATGGAGGGCGCTGTCGAACTCGGCATCGGCCCGCGAGGTCGGACACTCGAGGTCGGCGACGCCATCGACTTCGACTCCGGCGAGGAGCACATGCTGAGCAGCGTCTTTGGTGCCGCGCGACTGATGTTGGTGATGGGCTCGCCGGTCACCGGCGCGTCACCGGGCCATTGATCCGCCTTTCCGAGACAGACCGTCATCCCGCTCCCCTCTCTGCCGAGCAGTGTCAAATGCGGCATTAAATCGCGGCTGTTAGGCGTTCGTTCGGTCGCCGAGAGCGGCTTCGGACAGCAATCCCTTGCGAGAGCCCTGTCTCCAGCGCGATGACCGCGGGCGCGTCCGAACTGGCCAGGGCGCCCGGTCGACGACTCGGAGAGGGTCAGGGCACGATGACGGTCTTGCCGCGGGCGTGGCCCGAGCGGGCGCGGGCGACGGCGGCGGGGGCGTCGGCCAGCGGGACCTCGGCCGTTATGGTGACGCGGAGCCGGCCGGCGTCGGCGAGAGCGGCGAGGGCCTCCAGCACGGCGGGAGTGGGGCTGTTGCCGAGATTGACGCCGCGGATGTCGCGGACGGCCAGGGCGTCGACGTCGGCAGCGTAGTTGGTGTTGATGAGAATGCCCCCGGGCACCAGGAGGCCCGCCAGAGCGTCGATGTCGCCACCGGGGGCGGTGACCAGGTCCAGGACGGCGTCGACCCCCTCGGGCCGGATGGAGCGGACCTGTCCGGAGACAGGCGCGGTGGTGAAGTCGATGATCTCGTCG
Source organism: Nonomuraea sp. 10N515B (assembly GCF_052245915.1). NCBI lineage: Bacteria > Bacillati > Actinomycetota > Actinomycetes > Streptosporangiales > Streptosporangiaceae > Nonomuraea > Nonomuraea sp. 10N515B. Next base: position 49,528 of record NZ_JBQQBQ010000027.1, on the reverse strand, counting down.
GCGCCGAGGTCGCGAAGGTGGCCGGCCGTGTCCGCGGTCGCGGTTGCCAGGACGCGCGCGCCCTTGTGGGCGGCGAACTGGATGGCGGACTGCCCCACCCCGCCGGAGGCGCCATTGATCAGGATCACCCGTCCAGCGTCGAGGCGGGCGGCTTCGACGGCCTGGTAGGCGGTGACACTGGCGGTGGGCAGCGCGGCCGCGACGGCGAACGGCAGCCCGCCGGGGATGCGAGCCACCTTCCCGTCCTCGGCGGCCAGGGTGTATTCGGCGTATGAGCCGTGCCCGCGCGGGAGGTTCATGAACTGGCCGTAGATGGTGTCGCCGGGCCGGAACCGGGTCACGCCGGGGCCGACGCGCTCGACCACGCCGGCGCCGTCGGAGCCCATGACGAGGGGGAAGGCGTGCTCGACGGCGCCCTTCAGCGCGCCGCCGGCGACCTTCCAGTCGAAGGGGTTGACTCCGGCGGCACGCAGGCGGACCAGCAGCTGGCCAGGGCCGGGGTCGGGGATGGGCAGGTCGGCGAGCTCGGGCTCGGCTCCGAACTCGGTCACGACGACGGCCTTCATGGCTGTGCCTCTTTCCTTGCGGGAGTGGGGGCGGTGAGGTAGCGGGCGTAGATCAGGTCGCCGATCGCGCGGGTCTCGGTCAGGCGCAGGGGATGTTCGGGGCCGTTGAGGAAGCGCCCGGGGCCGACGAAGCGGGGCGCGCGCGGGTCGCCGATGAAGAAGGGGGCGGTGACGAGCTGGAGCTCGTCTGCCAGCCCTTGGGTGAGGAACTGGGTGTGCACGGTTCCGCCGCCCTCGACCAGCAGACGTTCGACGCCACGGGTGGCGAGGTCGGCCAGCACGGCGCGCAGGTCCAGCGGTGTCCCAGCGTCGATGACCGTGGCGCTGGTGCCCAGGCGTTCCCGGGCCCTGCCTGCGGCGTCGGCGTAGACCAGGCACTCACCGGCTCCGTCGAAGAACGCCATGGCCCGGTCGAGGTTTCCGGTGGCGCTGATGACCACACGGAGCGGGGTGGCGGGGCGCTGCGCACGGACTCGGGCGGCACGGCGTTCGGCGGAGCGCACCTTGAGCCGGGGATTGTCGGCGCGCAGCGTGCCGGCGCCCACCAGGATGGCGTCGGCCCAGGCCCGGAGGGCGTCGACGCGATCAAAATCCTCGGGGTTGGAAAGGATCAGCCGGCGGGCGGTGGCGTCGTCGAGGTAGCCGTCGAGTGACATCGCGCAGGACGCCACCACGTACGGCCGGCTCCGGCCGCTGTCCGGGAGCGCCGGGACGGTCTGGCCGAGGGTGAGGGTCGGCTCGTCCATGACACGGGCGGGGGTCCTGGGCTCAGCCGGCGAGGTCGGCGAGCTGGGGCAGGGCGATGGTGTGGTGGGTGTGGCCGGCCTTGGCGTGGAGGTAGCGGAGGTTGTCGGGGGTGGCGTGCACGCCGGTGGGGCGGGTGGCCCGGACGGTGACGCCGAGGCTGCGCAGCTGGTGGGCCTTGTCGGGGTTGTTGGTCAGCAGGTCGAGGGTGCCGATGCCGAGGGCGGCGAGCATCTGGGCGGCGGCGGTGTAGTCGCGGGCGTCCTCGGGCAGGCCGAGGGCGAGGTTAGCCTCGTAGGTGTCGAGCCCCTGATCCTGGAGGGCGTAGGCGTCGAGCTTGTTGTACAGGCCGATGCCGCGGCCTTCCTGGCGCAGGTAGAGCAGCACTCCTCCGGTGCCGGCGATGCGCTCGACCGCTTCGCGCAGCTGGGGGCCGCAGTCGCAGCGGGCGGAGCCGAAGACGTCCCCGGTCAGGCATTCGGAATGCAGCCGCACCAGCGGGGTCGCCGCCGCGCTGAGGTCGCCCAGGATCAGGGCGAGGTGCTCGGCGCCGTCGGCGAGGCCGCGGAAGGTGACCGCCTCGGCGGTGACGGCGTAGCCGTCGGCAAAGAGCAACGGCACCTGGACGCGGGTGCGCACGGTCGGGATTGGGATGTCACGCATGATGGCTCCTGGGGTGATGAATCTGGTGCGGTTCGAGAGCCGGCCGCGTGGTCCCGCCCGGCCGGCCCCGGCTGCCGCTGATTCGGCCTGGGACTGGCCGTGCGGGGTGGTGCAGGGCGGGGTTCAGCCCTGGGTGCCGTCCAGGTTGATCGGGTACAGGCCGAGCAGGCCGTCGGGGTCGGAGGGGTCGACGCCCTTGACGTCTCCGATGTAGAGGCCGACGCGGGCCTTGTAGCGGTCGAGGGCGGCACGGTCGTTCATGAACGTGCCGAGGCCGAGCGGGTTCATGTTCTTGTAGTCGAAGATGCCCTTGCGGTCGGCGGGAGCGGCGACGTCCGTGCGGGCGCTCCAGGTGCCGATGGAGTTCTGCTGGGCGTCCTTGGACAGCAGCCAGCTCAGGTACAGCTTGGCGGCGGCTTTGTGCGGCGCCTTCTTGAAGACGGCGGCGGTCTGCGGCCAGGCGACCCACGGGCTGTGCTCGGGGATGCTGGGGGTGGACAGGCCGGAGAAGCTGCCGGCGCTGGCGAAGTTCGCCACGTAGTCGCCGGTGCCGACGAGGTCGGCGGCGGCCTGGGTGCCTCGGACGAACTTCGGGTGCTGCGCCATCAGCTTCTTCAGGTAGTCGAAGCCGTACTTGTCGGTGAGCTGCTTGAAGTAGTAGAGGACGGCGTCGTCGTCGTTGGGGTAGGTGAAGACGAGCTTGTTCGTGAACTCGGGCTTGAGGAAGTCCTTGGCTTCGACGGGCGCGCCGTCGCCGAGCGTGTTGGCTGTGACGTTGGCGAAGCCGAAGAACATCACGCCGGTGTAGTAGCCGTCCTTGTCCTTGATCTGGTTGTAGACCTTGTCCCAGCCGACCGGCTTGTACTTCTCCAGCACCCCCTCCTTCTTCCAGCGTGGGAAGTCGTCGAGCGTCTGTAGGTGGGCCACGTCCACTACGACTTTGCCCTCGTCGATCTGGTTGTCGATCCGGGCGTCGTGGTACTTGCTGAGGTCCACGACCATGTTGACCTTCATCTTCGGGAACTTCTTGATGAAGGCGTCACGGAGGTAGTCCGCCTGATACGGCGTGTCTCCGCCGGCGTACACGGTCAGGGCCCCACCCTCGGCCAGGGCCTGCTTGTACAGCTCCTGCAGTTGCGCCTCCTCGCTCGTGTACGCGGCGCGCGTGCGGTCGGCACGGCCGGAGGGGGACTCGGCGAGGGCGGCGGTGGTACCACCGGCGGCCAGCACGCTGAGCGTGAGGGCTCCGATCGCGATCTTGCGGATGTGCTTCATGACAAGCTCCTCGGGACAAGCACTTAAAATTTTGAGTACTTTCGACACGGGTCAACCTAAGGCAAGGAACTTCAAATTTCAAGCGACGCCCTCACGTGTACCGAGCCGTCAGGCGCCAGCGCACGACCAGGGTTGCGACCGACGCGACGGCAGCAGGCGAGGCAACGGCGCACTGCTGCTCCATGCGGACCAGGGCGGCCAGTCAGGAGCCGCTCGTGCGTGGCATGCCGATCAGCAGGACGTCGGCCGGCATCATGTTCGGCACGCTCCCGGCCCCGGCCCGGTCATGCCGTAGGCTCTTCTTGGTCCGTCACGGCACCGGGGCGGGGGGCGTCAGGTCATCGACAGGAATGGCGCTGAAGGTGCGTTCTCCCACGCTGACCGGGGTGCGACCACCGAGAAAGCGCGGTCGACCGGCTCGGCCAGATCCTGGCCGCCGCCCCTGTCCACCCAGCGGCGTAGCGCGGGCTGTCATGCTGTGAGCACGACTCCGGCGGCAAGTGTGGGGCGCAGGCCAGCGTTCGGGTCCAGCCCAGTGCGTTGGGAGATGACGCCGGCGAGGTCACGCCTGTCGTCAACCCGGCACGCATCGACAGGATCCTGGCAATGCTTCAACCTCAAAGTGTTTGTTTCAAATTTCAAGGAGTGCTAGAGTGCCCCGTGTGGAGGGAACCCGCTGGCTGAACGCAGAGCAGCAGCGCGCCTGGCGCGCCTACTGCAACGCCAGCGCGCTCCTGGAGGACACCCTCGACCAGCAGCTGAGAAGCACAGCGGGCATCACCCACCTGTACTACGCGGTGATGGTCCACCTCTCCGAGGCCCCCGGGCGGCACCTGCGGATGACGGACCTCGCCGAACGGCTGAAGATCTCCCGCAGTCGGCTCACCTACGTGATCACCCAGTTGGAGCAGGAGTCCTGGGTGCGCCGCGAGGAGTGCGCCAGTGACAAACGCAGCCAGCTCGCCGTCCTGACGGACGAGGGCGTGACGGCCCTGGAACGGATCGCACCCGGCCATGTTGCGACCGTTCGCGCCGCGGTCTTCGACCGCCTCACCCCCGAGCAGACGCGCAACTTCGGTGAGATCTGCGAGACCATCCTCGCCGCCCTCACCGACTCCCACGGCCCCGCCTCCATCACAGAGCCGCCCTGGCGCCGCTGACGGGTCCGAGCCGTCTCCGAGCTCGGCGTACGGCTGGCCAACCTGGACGAAGCGCTCCTGGCCCTGGTGGGAGAGCGGAGATGAACCCTGTCCGAGTGACGCGGCACGGCCTGACCTTGGCCGGGCGGACCCTGTTGAAGATCAGGCACTCGCCGGACCAGTTGCGGGACGTGCTTCTCCCAGCCGCTGCGACGGCTGGGAGACGAAGGTCTCTCACCTCCGTTCGACTTCGCGCACGTCGTCGCGCTCGCGGCGGGCCACGCCGGCTCGGGCATCGGCACTTTCCGCCATGTCGGCGGCCTGGTCTCGCAGATCGTGGCCGTGTTGTTCCTGGTGCTCGTCGCCGTACTCAACCTCATGGTGCTGACCGGCATCGTCGGCCTGTGGCGGCGTATGACGCAGGGCCGGCTGCACCAAGACGAGCTCGAGCGGCAACTGCTCAACCGGGGCCTGATGAACCGGCTCCTCGGCCGCCGTACCCGGGCGCTGATCCGTTCCTCATGGCACATGTATCCGGTCGGCATCCTGTTCGGCCTCGGCCTGGAGACCGCCAGTGAGATCACCCTGCTCGCCCTGTCCGCCAGCACCGCCGTCCACGAGTCTGGCTTGCCCACCCTCGCTGTCCTCTCCCTCCCGCTGCTCTTCGCCGCCGGAATGACTGCCTTCGACACCGCCGACAGCGGCCGACCATTTCGAACTGCTCGGCTACGTCGTCGTCGCCGTCTTCGCGGCCTCCTGGCTCTCCGCCGCCATCTGGCGCTACCGCGGACTCGCCGAGAAGTACGGCGACCGGCAAGGTGCCGCCGGCGAAGCACCCCAGCGATCCTGAGGTCTGGTGCCGGTGAACCAGGGTGCCGGCTCGTAGTCCCCGGTTGCCAGGCGTATGGATGGCCATCCCCCAGTAGTGAGCTGTGCCACCGTAGCAAAGCCGAATGAGCGGCATCCGCTCGCCATCGGCGAGCTCACCCTCGACATCGCCGAATTGGCCGGGGTAGCGCACATGCGCCCTCTTCAGCTGCGATCAGTTCTGCTTGGCGTGCAGCGGCAGGCGCTGGGCCATGGAGGTCATGGTGGAGGAGAGAATCACGGGCACAGGGACCATCCTGCCGCTCGGTGTCCTGACCACCACGGTACGACGGCGGCTCGAACACCTGACCGCACCCATCGGCACCATCCAGGACGGCGTGCTTCCGTCCGACACCCCCTGGCTAAGCGTCCAGTAGTCCGCCCCCGTCAGTTCTGTGCCTTGGCATCAGCGCAGCGTCGGCAGGCCCGCGAGGAACGCGGTGAGGGCGCGCTTCAGCGTCAGCAGGAACGGCGGACGCGCGGCGGCGATCCGCGGCTCCTGCGCGTAGAGCTCGGCCAGCACCGGCGAGGGATGGGCCATCGGGTAGAGGAACGCGGCCAGTCCGGTGGCCACCCCGACCAGTTCCACGCCCTCGCCGTCGGTCAACCCGGTGGCCCGCGCGACCTCGTCTCCGAGATCGGCGCCTACGTCCAAGAGCGCCATCTTGAAGGCGCGGGCGGCCTCGAGGGACACGTTGTGTTCCAGGCTGGCCGAGACGTAGCCGAGCAGGTCGCACATGAGCGGCCGCGCTTCCAGCGTCTCGGCGAGGGCGTCGACCACGTCGCCCGGCCCGCCGGCGGCGCGTAGCCGCTCGGTGGCCGCGTCTCTCCAACCCTGCCACTCTTCGGCGGCGAGTTCGAGATAGATCTCCTCGCGCGTGCCGAAATAGCGCACCACATTGGACTTCGCCAGCCCCGCGGCCGCCGCCACGGCGCGCAGGCTGACCGTGCGCACGCCCGACTGGAGGGCGAGCTGGCGCGCGGCGGCGAGGATCGCCTCGCGTCGCTGTTGCTTGTGCTCCGGCCGCCTGGCCCGCAGAAATTCCGGCTCTCTCATTTTCCCAGACAGCATAACGGCACTCTTAACAGACCACTGTCCGCTTGTTAAGCGGACAGTGGTCTGTTAGCGTCACCGGGTACCCCATCGACGGAGGAACCATGCCCGCTGTACGGCTACAGGTGAACGGGACCACCCACGAACTCGACCTGGAACCGCAGGTCAGCCTGCTCGACGCGCTGCGCGAGCACCTCGGGCTGACAGGCACCAAGAAGGGCTGTGACCAGGGCGCGTGCGGAGCCTGCACGGTCCTGGCCGACGGCGTGCGCGTCAACGCCTGCCTGGCGCTCGCCGTCCAGTACGAGGGCCGCGAGATCACCACGATCGAGGGGGTCGCGAGCCCACTCCAGGCGGCATTCGTCACCCACGACGGTTTCCAATGCGGCTATTGCACCTCCGGCCAGATCTGCTCGGCGATCGGCATGCTGGCCGAGCACGGGGACGGCATGCCGAGCGCGGTGACCGAGCACCTCGCCGCCGACGGCGTGGCGTTGACCGACGCCGAGATCAGGGAGCGGATGAGCGGCAACCTGTGCCGCTGCGGCGCCTACAACGGCATCGTCGCCGCGATCCAGGAGGTCGCCCGGGCGGACGCCGCGGCCCGGGTTCCGGCGGAGGCGGCGCGATGAGGTCGTTCGCGTACGTGCGGCCGCCCGACGTGGCCGCCGCCGTCCAGGCTGTCGCGGCCGAGCCGGACGCGAAGTTCCTCGGTGGCGGCACCAACCTGGTCGACCTCATGCGCGAGGGGATCGAGCGGCCCGCAACCGTCGTCGACGTCACCGGACTGCCGCTGGAGGAGATCGAGGAACTGCCCGGCGGAGGCGTGCGCATCGGCGCGCTGGTCCGTAACAGCCGCCTAGCCGCGCACCGGCTGATTCGCACCCGCTACCCGATGCTGGCCCAGGCGCTTGTGTCGGGCGCGTCGGCGCAGCTCAGGAACATGGCGACGGTCGGGGGGAACCTGCTGCAGCGCACCCGCTGCCTGTACTTCTACGACGGCGCGGCCGCCTGCAACAAGCGCGAGCCGGGGGCCGGCTGCGCCGCGCGCGACGGGTTCAACAGGAGCGGCGCGATCCTCGGCGCGAGCCCGGCCTGCGTCGCCACTCACCCCTCGGACATGTGCGTCGCGCTCGCCGCGCTGGACGCCGTGGTCGAGGTGGAGAGTGTGCGCGGCGTCCGCCGTATCCCGCTGGCCGGCTTTCACCGGCTGCCCGGCGACACCCCGCACCTCGAGACCGAGCTGGCCGCCGACGAGCTGATCACCGCCGTCGAGCTGCCCGCCTTGCCCGTCGCCGCGAACTCGCGCTACCGCAAGGTGCGCGACCGCGCGTCGTACGCGTTCGCGCTGGTCTCGGTCGCCGCCGCGCTGGAGGTCCGGCACGGCGCGGTCACCGAGGCGCGGATCGCGCTGGGCGGGGTCGCCGCCAAGCCGTGGCGAGCCCCGAAGGCCGAGCAGGCCCTGCTCGGCGCACCCGCCACCGAGGAGTCCTTCCGGCACGCCGCCGACATCGAGCTCGCGCCCGCCAAAGGGCTCCCGGGAAACGCATTCAAGATCGAGCTCGCCCGGCGCACGATCACCGCGACTTTGCGCCAGGTGCTCACGGAAGGAGGCGCCGCATGACGGGGCGACGCGAGGCCGCGAACGAAGACCGAGCCAAGGGTGGGCTCATGACCCAGATGGACAGCCCGCCGAGACCGAAGACCGCGGCGGGGCCGGTGGTGGGCAAGCCGATCGACAGGGTGGACGGCCGGGCCAAGACGAGCGGGCAGGCACGGTTCGCGACCGAGTATCCGTACCCCGGCCTCGCGTACGCCGCGCTGGTGCACGCGACGATCGCGCGCGGCCGCGTCACCGGATTCGACGTGGCCGGGGCCGCCGCTGTGCCGGGCGTGCTGGCCGTCCTCACGCACGAAAACGCGCCCCGCATGAAGCCGCCGCCGCGGGCGACCCTGATGAACATGGGCATGATCCTCATCGGGACCTCCGTCAACTACCTCAACACCGACGAGGTGCACTGGAACGGCCAGCCCGTCGCGGTCGTCGTCGCCGAGACCCTGGAGGCGGCGCGTGAGGCGGCGGGACTGGTCAGGGTCACCTATCGGGAGTTCCCGGCCACTGTCGACTTCGCCGCCGAGGAGGAGCACGCCGTCCCGCTGAAGGGCAACCCGCTCATGCGCGGCACCGCGAAGAAGGGCGACGCCGAGACGGCGCTGGAGGCCGCCCCGGTGTCGGTGGACCTGCGCTTCACCACCCCTCCGCTCAACCACAACGCGATCGAGCCGCACGCCACCACCGCCGTGTGGGACGGCGACCGGCTGACCGTGCACGAAGGGACGCAGGGCAGCACCATGCTCCGTGCCCATCTCGCGGCCAGATTCGACGTGCCCGAGGCATCCGTGCGGGTGATCTCGCCGTACGTCGGCGGCGCGTTCGGCGGCAAGGGCCCGGTGTGGGCCGGCACGCTGCTCACCGTGCTGGCATCCCGCGCCACCGGACGGCCGGTGCGGATGATGCTCACCCGCGAGGGCGTCTACCGCACGGTCGGCGGGCGCTCACCGTCCATCCAGCGGGTGGCACTCGGCGCGGAAGCGGATGGCCGCCTGACCGCGATCATCCACACCGGCGTGACCAGCACCGGGCGGGTCGGCGGTCTGCCTGAATCGGTCACCGCGCCGTCCGGGCACCTGTACGCCGCGCCGAACATCCTCCTCCGGCACAGCCTCGTCGAGCTCGACCTGCTCCCCAACACCTTCATGCGCGCCCCCGGGGAGGCGCCGGGTACGTTCGCGCTGGAGGCGGCGGTGGACGAGCTCGCCTACGAGCTGGGCATGGACCCGATCGCGCTGCGGATGCGCAACGAGCCGGAGACCAACCCGATCGACGGCAAGCGCTTCTCCCACCGGCTGCTGCGCGAGGCCTACGCCTACGGCGCGCAGCGGTTCGGCTGGGCGGACCGCACGCCCGAGCCGGGCTCGATGCGGGACGGCCCGTGGCTGGTCGGCATGGGCGTGGCCACCGCGCACCACGGCTCGATGCGGTTCACCGCCAACGTCACGGTGCGGCTGTCGGCGGACGGGAGCGTGCTGGTGCGGTGCGGCCTGCAGGAGGTGGGCGTGGGTGCGGTGACCGTCCAGGCGCAGATCGCGGCCGACGCGCTCGGCGTGCCGTTCGAGGCGGTACGGGTGGAGTACGGCGACTCAACGCTGCCCGCCGGGTCCGGCGCAGGCGCCTCCGCGCAAACCGTCAGCGTCGCCGCGAGCCTGCTGACCGCCTGCGACAAACTTAAACGCAAGGTGCGCGCACTCGGCGGAAGCGGGTCGTACGCGGAGATCCTCACCCGGGCGGGAAAGGACCACGTGGAGGCGGCGGTCGGGTCCCAGACGCGGCTCGGCGCGCTGGCCGGGCAGGCGAGGTTCATCGCGAAGTTCCTGCGCGACCACCGGCGCTGGGTGAAGGCGGGGTGCGGGGCGCAGTTCTGCGAGGTGCGGGTCGACCCCGACACCGGCGAGATAAGGGTGTCGCGCTGGCTCGGCGTGTTCGACGTCGGAAGGGTGATCAACGCCAAGACGGCGGCCAGCCAGCTCCGCGGCGGCATCGTCATGGGCATCGGCATGGCACTCTCGGAGGAGACCCTGGTGGATCCGCGCACCGGGCGGATCATGAACCCGAGCCTGGCCGAGTACCACGTCCCCGTGCACGCCGACATCCCGCCGATCGACGTCCACTACCTGGACGAGCCCGACCCGACCATGCCGCTCGGGCTGCTCGGCCTCGGCGAGATCGGCGTCACCGGCGTGGCCGCCGCGATCGCCAACGCCGTCCACCACGCCACCGGCAAGCGCGTCTACGACCTGCCGATCACCCTGGACAAACTGCTCTGATCGCACCATGTCCTCATGAGGACGAGCGAACTGACGTCGCCGATATCGATCTGGAGTTCCACACCGGGGAGCTGCAACGCTCGCACGACTTCTCCGAAGTCGTGTTCACGGTCCTGACCGGCGTGGAACGCGACTACATCCGCAACCGGACCTCTGTAACTCACTGCTGATCTCGTTCGATCTTCTTCTCCGCCCGCACGCTGATCTCGCCGATCGAGGTCCGCAGAGACTTCGGCCGCTTCGACCGGCGCCGGCACCCGACCAACCCCTGGCTGGTCCGGGCACGCAATGCCGCCCAGGCCATCGGCGAGGCACGCGGCTGGACCCGCCGAGTGCTCAGCGATGTCGACCGCGGCTTGGTCATCCTGCTCAGCACCGCCGACGGTGACAAGATCCGCCACTCCGAGCTGTTCCCGGTGCTGCGCGCCTATGGATTCAGCGTCGAACGCACCGTCGAGGTCCTCGACCAGATCGGCCTGGTGAAAGACGACCGCATCCCAGCTTTCGAGTCCTGGCTGGAGCGCAGCCTCGCCGATCTGGCCCCCGCCATCCACGCCGAGGTCGAGCACTGGCTCCGAACCCTCCGGGAAGGTGGTCCCCGATCGCAGCCTCGCAGCCCTGAAACCGTGTGGGCCTACCTGCGTGCCGGATCAAGCGGTCGGGAAGCTCCAGGCACGCGGGCTCACCGTGGCGATGGTCGGCGACGGGGTCAACGACGCGCCCGCGCTGGCACCCGCCGACGTGGGCATCGCTCGGCGGCCTTCGCGACATCGTAGATCGTCGGCGGTTTCACCGATCTCCCAGCGCCGGGACGACGGATTTCAGGAAGGCGCGGATGGTCGCTTCGAGGCGGACCGAGTCGCGGTCGAAGAGCCACTGTGCCTGCAGGCCGTTGATGAGCGCGATGGTCATCGTTGCCAGCGTCTCGGGATCGATCGGCGTGTCCAGCCGGGCGAAGGTGTCGGCGTAGAAGCGGCGCAGGTTGCGGTAGCGCTCGGCGTAGTAGCCATGGGCGGGATGGTCGGGCGAGGTGGCCTCGCCCGACACGACAGCGTGCAGCTCCATGAGGCCCGGCTGCAGCTCGTTGTCGACGATGACGGCGATCATCCCGTTTAGGGTGTCGAGCGGGTCGGCCTCAGGCCCCAGCACCTTGGCCTCCTCCAGGAAGCGGGTGCCGCGTTCGTCACGTAGTTCAAGCACGCCGAGCAGCAGGTCTTCCTTCTTCGGGAAGTGGTGCAGCAGCCCGGTGTGGCTGATGCCCGCCCGCTTGGCGATGTCCTTCATGGTCGCCCCGTAAAAGCCCGTTTTGGCGAAGGCGTTCACGCAGGCCTCCAGGACGCGCCGCCGTACCTCTGCCGTCTTCGCGTACGGCCCGCGTGCCATTCAAGCCTCCAAATTAGTATCGTGCTTCGATTTTCATGCTAGCGTACGCTCATGACCCAGCTCCCCTCCTCTTTCCTGTGGGGTGCCGCAACCGCGCCCCACCAGGTGGAAGGCAACAACGTCAGCAGCGACTGGTGGGCTCTCGAACAGCAGGTGCCCGGCATGGAGCGCAGCGGCGACGCGGTCGACCACTACCATCGCTACGCCGAGGACATGCGCCTGCTGGCCGAGGCCGGCCTGAACTCCTACCGCTTCGGCATCGAGTGGGCCCGCGTCGAGCCCGTCCCCGGCGAGTTCTCCCGGGCCGAGCTCGCCCACTACCGCCGGATGATCGACACCGCCCTCGACTTGGGCCTCACCCCGGTGATCACGCTCCACCACTTCACGAACCCGCGCTGGTTCAGCTGGTTCAACGAGGACGCGCAGCAGAGGTTCGGGGCTTATGTGCGGCTAGCCGCGACCATCCTCGACGGGGTGGAGTGGATCTGCACGATGAACGAGCCCAATATGTTCGCCCTCATGCTCAGCATGAGCAAGATGGCGCAGAACAAGACGCCACAGGAGTGGATGAGCCCCACCGTCGAGGGCGCCGCCCGGCCGCTGCTGCCCGACCCCGACCCGGAGATCGGCGCCCGCTTGGTCGAGGCGCACCACGCCGCCCGCGAGATCCTGCGTGAGCACACCGGAGCCAAGGTCGGCTGGACCGTCGCCTGCCAGGCGCTCACCGCCAGGCCCGGCTGCGATGAGAAGCTGCGCGAGGTGCGCTACGTGCGTGAGGACCTCTACCTGCGGGGTTCCCGCGGCGACGACTTCATCGGCGTGCAGTCCTACTCCAGCCAGGAGGTCGACGAGGACGGCGTCGTGCCGCACCCGCTCGGCCCGGACAACACCCAGACAGGCAACGCCTACCGGCCCGACGCGCTCGGCATCGCCGTACGGCATGCGTGGGAGGAGACCGGGCACACGCCGATCCTGGTTACGGAGAACGGCATCGCCACGCCCGATGACGCCCGCCGGATCACCTACACCACCGGCGCTCTAGAGGGCCTGTTCGCCGCCATGGACGACGGCATCGACGTGCGCGGTTACCTGCACTGGACACTGCTCGATAACTTCGAGTGGGGACACTGGGAGCCCAAGTTCGGCCTCATCGCGGTTGACCGCGAGACGTTCGAGCGCACGCCCAAGCCCAGCCTGGCCTGGCTCGGCGAGGTCGCCAAGCGAGGCTTGCTCTGATGCTCAAGCCCCGCACCACCCCTTCGCGCGAGCTCGTCAGCCTCGACGGCCTGTGGCGCTTCGCCCTGGACGGCGGGCCCGGGCCGCTCGACACGACTTTGGAGGCGGCCGTCCCGGCCAGCTACAACGACCTGTTCACCGATCCGGCGATCCGCGACCACGTGGGCTGGGTGTGGTACCAACGCCAGGTGCGGGTGCCGCGCGGGTGGGCGGGCGAGCGGGTCTTCCTGCGCGTGGACGCCGCCACCCACGAGGGCCGCGTCTACGTGGATGACGTGCTGGTGTCCTCGCATGTCGGCGGCTACACCCCCTTTGAGGCGGATATCTCCGAATATGTACGCGCCGGAGAGGAGTTCCGGCTGTCGATCTCGGTCAACAACGAGCTGACCGATGTGACGATCCCGCCGGGCAGGATCACCGTCACCGCCGATGGGCGGCGCAAGCAGACCTACCTGCACGACTTCTACAACTACGCCGGCCTTCCCCGGTCGGTATGGCTCTACAGCACGCCGGCCGTACACATCACCGATGTCACGGTCACGACGGCTCTGGACGGAACCGTCACCTACGAGGTGGAGACCAGCGAGCCGGTGCCGGTCAGCGCCCGCGTGCTGGACGCCGCCGGAACGGAGGTGGCTTCGTCGAGCGACGGCGTGCTCCGGATCGACAACCCCACGCTGTGGCGGCCCGGCGCGGCCTACCTCTACGACCTGGAGGTGACCGCTGGAGACGACGTCTACGTGCAGCCCTTCGGCATCCGCACCGCCAAGGTGCGCGGCACCGAGTTCCTCATTAACGGCGAGCAGTTCTACTTCACCGGCTTCGGCAAGCACGAGGACACCCCCGTGCGCGGCAAGGGCCACGACGACGCCTACCTCGTCCACGACTTCCAGCTCATGGACTGGATCGGCGCCAACTCCTTCCGCACCTCCCACTACCCCTACGCCGAGGAGGTGCTGGAGTTCGCCGACCGGCACGGCATCGTCGTCATCGACGAGACCGCCGCCGTGGGGCTCAACCTCGCCATCCACTCCGGCCTCACGGGCGCGCCACCCCGGCCCACCTTCTCCCCCGAGACCTTCGGCGACGCCACCCGCGAGGCGCACGCCCAGGCCATCCGCGAGCTCGTCGCCCGCGACAAGAACCACCCCAGCGTGGTCATGTGGTGCATCGCCAACGAGCCCGCCTCCAACGAGGACGGGGCACGCGAGTACTTCGAGCCGCTGGTCGAGCTCACCCGCAAGCTCGACCCCACCCGCCCGGTCTGCTACGCCGCGGTCATCTTCGCCACCGCCGAGAACGACCGCATCGCCGACCTGTTCGACGTGCTGTGTATCAACCGCTACTACGGCTGGTACGTCACCACCGGTGACCTGGTCACCGCTGAGACCTACCTGGAGATGGACCTGCGGGGCTGGGTCAAGCGGTACGGCAAGCCGATCATGATGAGCGAGTACGGTGCCGACACCATGCCCGGCCTCCATTCGGTCTGGGACACCCCCTGGACTGAGGAATACCAGGCCGCCTACCTGGCGATGAACCACCGGGTGTTCGACCGCATCCCTGAATTCATCGGCGAGCACGTGTGGAATTTCGCCGACTTCCAGACGGCGCACGGCATCCACCGGGTGGACGGTAACAAGAAGGGCGTCTTCACTCGCGACCGCCGGCCCAAGACGGCCGCCCACGCCCTGCGCGAGCGCTGGACCGGACTGAACGGGCGCAAGCCGTCATGACTCTGAGCGTCCAGCTCTACAGCGTTCGCGACGCTCTCGCGGCCGACCGGCCGGGCGCCCTCAGGCGCCTGGCCGGTCTGGGCTATCGCTACGTCGAGCCGTTCGGCCTCGGCTGGTGGAAGTCGTCGATGGACGAGGTGACCGTCGCCGCCCGCGCCCTCCGCGCCGACCTCGACGCGGCAGGGCTCGGCGTAAGCTCGGTCCACGCCTGGGCCTGCGCGAACAGCCAGGCGACCGTGGTGGAGGCCTGCCGCATCCTCGGCACGGACACCGCGATCGTCGCCATCCCCTTCCTCGTCGAGGGCTTCCACGAGCTCGACGGCTTCGGGGAGGGCATCTTCGCCGACCGGGAGGTGGTGACCGCCTTCGCCCGGCGGCTCAACGAAGCCGGGCGCGAGCTGGCGCGGCATGGCATCCGGCTCGGGTACCACAACCACGCCTTCGAGTGGCGGCACGGGCTCTTCGAGGAGTTCTGGGAACTGCTCGACCCGGAGATCGTCGCCGAAGTCGACGTCTACTGGGCGAAGGCGGCCGGGCAGGATCCGGCTGGGGTGCTGACCGGGCTCGGCGAGCGGGCGGTAGCCGTCCATCTGAAGGACGGACCCGCCGTGCAGGACGCGCCGCAGACCACCATCGGCACGGGGGACGTCGACGTGTTCGCCGCGCTGCGGGCGGGCACGCACCTGCGCTGGCACATCACCGAGATCGACACCACCGAGGGCGACCCGTTCGAACTGCTGGACGCCAATGCCCGGACCCTCCTGGAGTCCGGGCTGACCAGCAGGTAGGTCCTCAGGCGGTGCTGCCGCCGTCGGCGAGCAGGGTGCTGCCGGTCATGAAAGCCGACAGGTCGCTGGCGCAGAACAGCACGACGCGGGCGATGTCGTCCGGGACGCCGATGCGGCCGATCGGACTGGTCGCCATCAGGTCGGTCGGCTTGACGCCGGGTCCCATCATCGCGAGGTTACCTTCGGTCGGGACGAAGCTGGGCGCGACGCCGAGCACCCGGATGCCCTTGGGAGCGAGTTCGAGGGCCAGCTCGCGGGTGAGGCCGCGGACGGCGTGCTTGGAGCCGACGTAAGCGGCCAGGCCGGGGGCGCTGCCCCGGAAACCGGCGGTAGAGATGATGTTCACGATCACCCCGCCGTCCATACGCCGGGCCGCCTCGCGGGCGCCGACGAAGGTGCCACGGGTGTTGACCGCGAAGACCTGCTCCCAGGTCTCGTCGGTCATGTCCAGCAGCGGCACGGCGGGGAAGATGCCGGCGTTGTTCACCCAGATGTCGAGCCCGCCCCACTCGGCCAGAGCCCGGTCGGCTGCGGCGGCCACCGATGCGCTGTCGGTGACGTCCATGCGCATGCCGATGCCGCCCAGTTCCTTGGCGGCGGTCACCGCCAGTTCCTCGTCAAGATCACCGATCAGTACGGCTGCGCCCGCCTCGGCCAGGCGGGCGGCGATGGCCCGCCCCAGGCCGCGGCCTCCACCGGTCACGACGGCCCGGCGGCCCTTCAGGGAGATCAACTCGGACAGGCTCTTGCTCGAGACGTCAATCACAGGGGTTTCCTTCCGGTGAAGCGGCCCGGACCGGCGTGGTGCACGCTGCCGTCCGGGAAGATGATCCGTGCCTCGGTGTTGCCGGGCACGTCGACGGTGATGTTCACCTCGCCCTCCTCGACACGCCACTCGACGGCGATCAGGCCTTGCGGGCTGTCAAAGGTGCCCCTCGCCCAGGTGATCTCTTGGTGAGGCACCGGTGCGACCTCGAAGGACTCCCAGGCGATGGAGCCGGGGGGCTGGCGTAGGCCGAGAGTGTGGGTGTGCAGGAAGCGGATGACCGCACCCTTGCTGTAGTGGTTGAGCGAGGCGTGGGCGGTGCCGTCCGCTCTGACGCCGTCCCATTCCTCCCAGATGGTGGTCGCGCCCCGGTCGAGCATGCCCAGCCAGGAGGGGGACGAGCGCTGGAAGAGTACGTCGTAGGCGACGTCTGCGTGGCCGTGGTCGGCCAGCACGGGGAGCAGGTCGGCGGTGGACAGGAAGCCGGTGCCGAGGTGGCCGCCTGCTTCCCCGATCAGGTCCACGAGGTGACGGGCCGCCTTCTCGCGGAGCTCTTCCGGCACGAGATCGAAGGCGAGGGCGCGGACATAGCTGGCCTGGGTGCCGGCTTTGGTGCGGCCTTCGGCGTCGAGGAACTCGGTTTGCCACGTCTGCCGTACAAGCTCGGATTTTTCGCGATAATCGGTTATTTTTCCGAGCACGTCAGCGATGGCGGCCAACGTCCGGAGTGAGCGGAAGAGATAGGCGGTGCCGACCTCGCCCTTGTCGGCGGCGTACCAGGCGATGGGGTCGTCGGCGAAGGGGTTGACCGGCTCGCACCATTCGCCCCAGTGGAAGGAGCCGTCCCAGAGGTACTCGTTGTTGTCGCGTGACGGGTGGCTTCCGGTGCGGGCGGCTTCGAGGGCCCAGTCGACCCACCGCCGCATGGCCTCCCAGTTCTCGGCGAGCACCTCGGTGTCGCCATAGGTCTGGTAGAGCACCCACGGGACCAGCACGACGGCGTCGCCCCAGCCCGCCGAGCCGGTGATCGCGTCGGCCATCACGTCGGGGTGGGTCTTGAGCCGGTTGGGGTCGGGCGAGGAGTTGACCACCCGCCCGTCGGGGAGCTGGTCGTCGCGGACCGAGCGCAGCCACTTGCGGCTGAAGCCGTCCACGTCGAACAGGAGCGCTGCCGTGGGGGCGAAGATCTGGTAGTCGCCCGTCCAGCCGAGCCGCTCGCGCGTGGGGCAGTCCGTCGGGATGTCCACGGCGTTGCCGCGGAAGCTCCAGCGGGCCGCCTCCCAGAGCCGGTTGAGGTCGTCGTCGCTGCAGGCGAAGGTGGCAGTGGACCGGAGGTCGGTGTGGACGACCTGCATCGTGATGCTCGTCGGGTCAACCGTTCGCGACAGGCGCGCGTAGCGGAAACCGTGGACGGTGTGGCGAGGCTCGAAGATGCCTTCGCCTGCGGAGACGACCTCGTCACGCTGGACGAAGGGGATCGGATCCTCGCCGTGCCGCCGGCTGTCCAGGTGGGAGGTGGTCAGGTTGCCGTCGGCGTCCAAGTGCTCGCCGTAGTCGATGACGGTACGGACGCCCGCCGGGCCGAGGTCGGTCAGGCTGATCCAGCCGGCGGCGTTCTGACCGAAGTCCACGGTGCACGAGCCGTTCGGGAGCGTTGTGACCCTTTCCACCGCCCGTTGCTCGACCCGGCGCACCGGAGGGGCCGGGGACCAGCTGATCGGGGGCGCGCTGACGGCATCCACCTGGACGGGGTGCGGCTGAGCGCTTTCCCGCGAGTAATCGGTCATCTGGCCGTCCATGAGGTCGGCGGCGACGATCGCACTGCCGCGGGAGGTCCAGGACTCGTCAGTGCCGTGCACCTCTTCAGTGCCGTCCTCATAGCGGACATGGAGCTGGAGGCGGGCCGCAGTCAGCGTCCCCCACACGTCACGCCTGCGCCAGGTCCCGTTGGAGCCTCGGTACCAGCCCGCCGACAGCAGTATCTCCAGGTCGTTGTCACCCGATCGCAGCAACTCCGTGACATCGGCAGCCTGGGCATACAACGTGTCGGAGTAGGTGGTGGAGCCGGGTGACAGCTCCGCCGTGCCCACCCGCTCGCCGTTGACGAAAGCTTCGTAGACGCCGAGAGCGGTGGAGTAGAGGCGGGCATCGGTGATGCCCTCGCGCAGCCGTACCGAGCCGGACAACGCCTGGGCGCCCTCCTGGGCGTGCGGCGAGATCCAGCGCGCCGCCCAGTCTTCGTCGAACAGGCCCGCCTCGAACTCGTGCCACTCCGACCACTCGGAGGAACCACGCACCCGCCACGCGACCCGCTGGCGGCTGCGCAGCGGCGACACGGGCCACTCGACGAACAGGTGGTCTTCCGACGTGGCAAAATGCTCGAATCCGTCGATGCGAAAGTGCAACTTATAAGGCCCCTGCCCGCCGGATTTCCAGGACAGGAACGGCCGCGAGGCGGCGACCGGGAACTGGTCGCCGCCGGCGGAGATACGCAGGTCGTAAGGACGGGTCATCGCACCGACTTCACTCGGGTGAACACCAGGAGTCCGCCGATCAGCGCGAGCAGCGCGCCGGCGAGGTAGAGGAGCGTGTAGTTCTTCTCGCCGCCGCTCGCCCCGATCGCGATGATGAAGGGCGCCAGGAGCGGCGCGATGGCGCTGGGCAGCTTGTGCGCGAAGGCCACCACCGCCATGTAGCGGCCCGCCTCCTCCTTGCTGGGCAGCACGGCCAGCACGATCGCGCCGTCCACTGCGCCGAAGAAGGCGATGGCGAGCTGCATCAGGAGCGAGCCGATCAGCAGCGTCGGGAAGGAGAAAGCGAACGCCTCGACGATGCCTCCCGCGACGAAGAACGATGCGCCGATGAGAGCGAAGAGCCGCCGCCTGCCCGTCTTGTCCGACAGCCAACCGCCGCCGACCGCGCCTAACGCTGCCGCGACGACGCCCAGGACACCGATGATCGCCACCGTGCCCGCCACCTCGCGCACCGGCAGGTCCAGTCGCTGGGCGTAGAAGAAGGTGGTGAAGGTGGTGTTGAAGTACAGGCCCATGAAGAAGATCAGGCGGCCCAGCCAGTTCCACCCGAAGTCTGGATATTTGCGCGGATCGAAGACGTAGCTGGACAGCAGGGTCTTCGCAGAGACCGGCGCGAGCGGCTCGGCGTGGCGCGAGTCGTCCTCCTTGCCCAGGAAGAGGAAGGCGCCCAACAGCAGCGCGCCGACGATGCCCGGCAGGACGAAGACGAGGAAGGTGTTGGCGGAGAACGGGGTGACGAGGCCGACGCCGAAGATCGGGGCGATCTGGCCGGTCATTCCGGTCAGGCCGGAGATCTTGCCACGCTGCTCCTCGGGGATGCGGTCGGCCTGCACGTTGAGGATGCCCTGCGAGGCGCTGGCCCAGCCCAGCATCGCCAGGATCCAGGCCGCGCCCACGAGCAGCAGGTTCGGCGCGACGGCGATGAAGATCAACGAGGCCATGCCCAGCAGCAGCCCGGCAGCCATGAACGGGCGGCGGCGGCCGAAGCGGCTGCGGGTGCGGTCGCTCCAGACGCCGAGCAACGGGCTGACCACCAGGTAGATGACCTGGGCGGTGCCCGTGATGTAGCCGAGCACCTCTTCGCGGCCGGGAGCGAGCTCGTCGATCCGTACGGCCAGCGAATAGGACAGCGGCACGACATAGGCCATGGCGATGCCGAAGTTGGCGGCCATCATCCAGAAGACGTAGCCGACCTTGGCCTTGGGCTTGGGCCGGAGGTCCAGCGAGGGGGGTGAATTCATGGGAAGCCTTCCATGGCAGCTCATCACTAAAGCGCGTTAGTAACTTAACGCTGCTTTCCGCACCGCCCGCAAGACATCTCCCAGTAACGACTGCGCAACATGACCGCTTACGATGTCCGATATGACCCGCCCTCCGAAGCGCGCCACCGTCGCCGACGTCGCCCGCGCCGCCGGTGTGTCCCCCTCGACCGTGAGCTTCGTGCTGAACGACACGCCGGGCCAGTCGATCCCCGAGGAGACCAGGCAGCGGGTCCTGGCTGCGGTCCGTCTGCTCGACTACCGCCCACGCGGCTCAGCCCGGTCGCTGGCCGCCGGGCGCAGCAACATCGTCCTGCTCTCCATCCCGCACCTGTCGATCGGCCCCGGCATCACTCGCTTCGTCGAGCAGTTCGCCACCGCGCTGGCCGACGCCGGCCTCACGCTGGTCACTCACCTGGCGGGCACTCCGGGGCCCTCGCTGCCCGACGTATGTGCCGCGATCGACGCCTCCGTGGTGGCTGGGCTCGACCCGTTCGACGAGGAGACCTCGTCGGCCCTGCGCCGGGCGGGAGCCGACCTCGTCTTCACCACCGAGGTGGAAGCACAGCCCACCATCCGCCGCACCGGCCGCCTCCAGGCTGAGCACCTCATCGCTCTCGGCCACCGCCGCCTCGGCTACGCCATGCCCGAGAACCGGCAGCTCCGCAAGATCGCCGGTGAGCGCCTGGGTGGCGTCGCCGACGCCTGCTCCGAGGCTGGGCTCGAACCACCTCTCGCGCTCGACACCAAGCTGGAGATCGCGGCCATGGCACGGGCAGCGCGTCGGTGGCGGCGCGAGTCGGTGACCGCCGTCTGCGCCTACAACGACGAGGTCGCGATCGCCCTCCTGGCGGGGATGCGCCACGCTCGGCTCGCCGCCCCTGCCGACCTGGCGGTCATGGGAGTCGACAACGTCCCCCTCTCCCTGTTCAGCGACCCACCCCTGAGCACGGTCGCCTTCGACCTGGAGAAGGTGGGCCGCCACCTCGCCGAGGCGGTCATGGGCAGCCTGTCAGGTCGCGCACCGCGCCTGTCACCTGCCTCGCTGGAGCCGGAGATCATTCACCGTGCCTCGACCTCGTTGACGCGGTAGAGGGCATTCGGCAGCGGCCAGGTCATCTCGGCCATCTCCGCCGGAGACCAGCCGCGCTGGAGCCAGTCGACCGTCACACCGATGAGCGCCCCTGCGGTGAAGGCTGCCGTGACATCGTGTAGTACGCCTGTGGGCCACTCGCCGACGTCGGCCTCGACCAGGTGGCCGTGGATGACCTCGGCGATGCGCCCGCGGATGTGGTCAACGACACACGCGCTGCCCTGCGATCCAAGAAGCGAACGGTAGAGCCCCGCATGCTCGGCGACGCTGGCGAAGAAAGGCCGACGACGGCTGGATCGACTGCCGCACGAGATCCGCTGAGCCGACGGCGGGCGCAGGCAGGGGAGCCGATCAGAGCGTCGATCATCCCAGTGCGGGCTTCCTCGGCCAGTTTGTGCACGTCTCGGTAGTGGTTGGAGAAGGCCGAGCGGCTCACCCCGCGCCCTCGGCGACGTCGGAGACGCTGATCCGGGATAGCTCCCGCTCGCCCACCAACTCGATGAGCGCGCGCCAGCGCCGACCTGGTGCGCCGCACCCGCCGGTGCCTTCTTTCGTGATGGCCAGTTCTCCAGCGAGATGGCGGCGATCATCCCCGACAGCGGCGAGGAACACCAGTATTGGCGGCGTCTGGTCGGCAAGTGGCTCACCGCCAAGCGCATGAACGCCCTGCGCCCCGTTATCGCCCGCATCGCCGACGACCTCATCGACGACACGGTCAAACGCGGCGCCCCCGCCGACCTCAAGGCCTCCCCGGGGCTTCCCGCTGCCGGTCTACGTCATCTGCGACATGCTCGGCGTGGCTGCCGCGCACCGCGACTGCTTCTCCTGCTGGTCCGACACCCTGCTCCACCTCACCCGCTACGACAAGGCCGAGATCGAGGCCGGCGGATATCCGGGCGTCCACCAGGGCCTGGCCGATGGCCCCGGGGTCGCGGTGGTGGAATGGCCGTTGCGCGTTGTACAGATGCATGATCATCCACGCGCCCGCGTCGGCAGACTCCGCGGTGGATAGTGGCCGCGTCCGGTCAGAACGGGAAGGTCGCATCGAGGGCGGCGCGGATGTCGGCGATGAGATCGTCCGCGTCTTCCAGGCCGACGGACAGCCGCAGGTGCCCGTACTTTCTGAAGGGTTCGGGGTAGTGCTCGCTGCCGCCGCGTCCGGTGGTGCCGACGTGGACGATCAGGGATTCGTCGTGGCCGAGGGACACGGCGGAGGTGATGATGCGCAGGCTGTTGACGAATCGGTTCTGGGCGTGCGGGTCGCCGTTCACGGCGAAGGCCATCATGGCGCCGTATCCGGCTCCGGCGAATTGGCGGCGGGCGAGCTGGTGCTGCGGGTGCGAGGTCAGGCCCGGGTAGGCGACGAACGCGACCCGCGGGTCGGCCTCCAGGAAGGCGGCGACCTTCTCGGCCGAGGCGAAGTGCTGACGCAGCCGCAGTGGCAGGGTGACGGACCCGCGCATGATCAGCCAGGCGTTGAACGGCGAGATGACTCCGCCGACCTCGACCATGGCGTCACCGCGGATCGGGCCGACGAGATCGCCGGCCCCGATGACGACCCCGCCCATGGCGTCGCCGTGGCCGTTGATGTATTTCGTCAGTGAATGCACGACGAGATCGGCGCCATCGCGCAGGGGGCGGTAGAGCGGCGGAGGGGTGAAGGTGGAATCGACCGACAGCAAGGCGCCGGCGGCATGTGCGATGTCGGCGAGCGCGGCGATGTCGGCGACCTTCGTCGTCGGGTTGGCGATGGTCTCCGTGTGGACGAGTTTGGTGTTCGGGCGGACGGCGCGGCGGACCGCGTCGAGGTCGCCGACGTCGACGAACGTCGCCTGAATGCCGTACTTCTGTGGAAGCAGTTCGCTGAAGAGCCGCCAGACGGCCTCGTACGTCACGTCCGAGACCACCACATGGTCACCCGACTTCAGATGGGTGAAGAACACGCCGTGCAGCGCGGCCACCCCCGTGGCGAAGACGACGGCGTCCTCGCCGCCCTCCAGCGCTGCGAGCTTTGTCTGGAGACGGACTTGGTTGGCGCCGGAGCTGCGGG
Organism: Nonomuraea sp. 10N515B; assembly: GCF_052245915.1. NCBI lineage: Bacteria > Bacillati > Actinomycetota > Actinomycetes > Streptosporangiales > Streptosporangiaceae > Nonomuraea > Nonomuraea sp. 10N515B. The sequence goes on along the minus strand of NZ_JBQQBQ010000027.1, from coordinate 26,490 downwards.
TGTAGACCAGTCCTTCGGCCGAGGACCAGTCCATTGTCGACGGGTCGTCCGGCAGCAGGTACGAGTTGGCCATCACCAGCGGTGTCCGCACGGCACCGGTTCCCTCGTCGACAGTGTTGCCGGCGTGCACGGACTGTGTGGCGAACGCGAGAGTGGACGGGTCGTGTTTATCGGGTCGAGGAGTGTCCGGCGCGTGGGGTGCTGTGCTCATGATCGGTGGTTCCTTTCGTCGCCGATATCGCATCGAATGTCATAGGGCAAAAAATGGGGTGGGGAGGGGGCATGCATGGCGGACGTAGCGCGACCTTGTGGGCCACGGTGTCCGGCGCGCCGACCAGGGCGGGCACGGGTCGGGTGGGGACCTCAGGCGGTGGCCTGGGGTTGTGCGGGGCTGAGGTAGTGCACGGCGGTCTGGCCGGTGTGCGGGGTGAGCAGGACCTGCAGTTCCTTCGCTGCGGTCATGAGGAGGTGGCCGTCACGGGTGGCGTGCAGGGTTTCCAGGACGAAGGCGACGCGTGTGGAGTCCTCGGTGACGCGGGTGCGATGGGCGTCGCGGTGGTTCCAGTGGCGGGTCAGGACGCCGGTGGTGTCCGCGTAGACGATCTCGCCGGGCCTGGGGTTCTCGACGATGCCGGGTTCGCCGAGCGGGGTGAAGGACTCGGTGCCGTCCGCGTGGCGGATGACGACGTCGCCGGTGACCTGGTCCAGGTCGAAGGCGCCGGCGGGCAGCCCGTGCCGGACCGAGACAGCGTTGTAGGAGTCGACGGCCGGGTTGATGCGCGGCAGGGTTCCCTTCTTGGCGAGGCGGCGGCCGAGCGCGTCGACGCTAGGGCGGATGCGGCGGGGGTTGGTGCCGAAGGAGCGGTAGGCGGTGTGCCAGGCCTCGATGCGGCGGTCGGTCTCATCGGCGGGCTGCCAGATGCCGCCCGCGAGCTGTTGCTCCAGGTCCTCCAGGGCGGCGGCGGTGTGGGGCCAGGACTCGCGGCCGCGCAGGCCCGCAGCGGCAACCAGGGCGATCATGGTGTCGGGGAAGGCGGCTGCGACAGCAGGGCTGAGGCGGAAGACAGGCATAGGCGGAGTTTCGTTTCCTGCGAGCGGGCGGACGGGTGGTGAGAATCAGGGCTTCCAGGGGCCGATGCGGTCCAGCCGTCGGCGCTGCTGGCGCGCGGTGGGCATATCCAGACCCTGGCCGCGGACGGTGAGGTGATCGGCGACGGCCGAGCGGAGCTCGACGGGTTTGTGGTCGTCGTATTTGAACTTGGCCACCACGTCGGTGACCTCCAGACGCAGGCCGCGGATGCCGGGCAACATCCGGCCGTAAGGAGGCTGGTCGACGGCGACGGGGGCGTGGTCGCCGTCGGGCTGGAAGTAGGCGAGCTGGTGGCGCAGCAGCTCTGCCTTCGCCTCGGGGTCGTCGACGATGCCGGCGCGGCAGGTGAACTGGACGGCCGTGTAGTAGCTGGTGGGGACACCGTCGTGGGGCGGGGCGCCGGCCTTGGCGCGCCAGGGGCCGGGGATAAAGGCATAGTCGCCGATCACGGTGAAGACGACGTTCGGGTCGTGCTCGATCGCCTTCCAGACCGGGTTCGGCAGGGCGAGGTGGATGAGGAGGTGGGATCCGTCGCAGGTGAAGTGGGTGGGGACGACGATGGGCGGCTGGCCGGGCAGGCCGTTGACGCTCAGCTGTCCGAAGTCGTGACCTTCTGCGATCCAGGTGTGCCATTCGGCGTCCTCCAGGCTGGCATCCCAGGGCTGGATGAACATGCTTTTCTCCTTACGGTGTTCGGCGGTGTGGTGGACTGCCGGCCTGCTCAGGTCAAGGCGAGGAGGCTCACGGCGACGGCGGCGGCGCCCAGTCCGACGAGCTGGCCGCGGTGGATGCGTTCGGCGAGCACGCCGCGGGCGAGCAGGACCGTGCCAGCCGGGTAGAGGGCGACGATCACGGCGACCACGGCAAGGTCCCCGCTGCGGGCGGCGAACAGGAACAGCAGGTTCGCCACCGAGTCCAGCACACCTGCGGCCGCCGACATCGCGTACGCGGGCCGCTCGGAGCCCAGCTTGCGGTGCATCAGCCCCACCGCGGCCAGGGTGAGGGCCGAGGAGACCGCCCGGCCTATGATCAGCGGAGCCACCCCGCTGTCGGACGGCGCCTGGTGCAAGAAGATCAGCTGAAGGGCGATGGCGGTGCCCGCACCGAATGCCAGCAGCAACGCCACGCGTGAGGGGCGCGCCGAGCCCGCGCCGTGACCGGCACTGACCAGCACCACTGCCACCAGCGCGAGCGGCAGCCCCACCAATCCGGCCGCGGCCACGTGCTCGCCCTGCACCAGACCCACGCCGACGGGCAGGGCGGCGGACACCAGCGCGGTCACGGGCGACAGCACGTTCATCGGTCCGATCGCCAGGGTGCGATAGAGCAGGGCGAACGCGGCGGCCGAGGCGATCCCCGAGGCGGCACCCCAGCCGAGGGTCGCAGGGCTGAACGAGGCGCCGAGCAACGGCCACAGCAGCACCTCGACGGCGAGGCTGGCCGGGGCCGCGATCATCACGGTGCGCAGCACATGAGCTTTACGGGCGCCGAGGCCGCCGAGGAAATCGGCGCATCCGTAGGCGAGTGAGCTGCCAAGGGCCAGCAGCAGAGCGATCAACACATTTCCCTTCGTCCATCGGAACGACCAAAAGGTACAGTAGACTGACCGATGAGTGTTAATCAACCGACCGCACGGCGCACTAGAGTGGTCTAGTCGCAAGGATGGTGATCAGATGGCCGAGACGGCCGCAGCCCTGCGGACGGTCGCGCACAACGTCAGGGCAGCCCGTACCCGTGCGGGCCTGTCACTGGAGGAGCTAAGCCGGCGCGCCCAGGTCAGCAAGGGAGCTCTGGTCGCTTTGGAGAAGGCGCAGGGCAATCCCAACCTGGCCACCTTGGTCCGGCTGGCCGACACCCTCGGCATTTCGGTGTCCGCCCTGATGCAGGGACCGGCCGAAGGCCGCGTCCGCGTCGTGGCCGCCGACGCCGTGGCACCACTGTGGACCGGAGAACGGGGAAGCGAGGCCCGGCTCATGCTGACGACCTCAGGCCCGGCCCCAGTCGAGGTCTGGCGCTGGCGACTGGAACCGGACGAGGAGTACCTGAGTCAGCCCCACCAGGCCGGAGTCGTGGAAACCGTCAGCGTCATCTCCGGCCGGATGACCCTGGTCGTCGACGGCACCGAACACGCCGCGAAGCCGGACAGACCGCCACGTTCAACGGCGACGCCCCGCACACCTACCGCGGCTTGGGCACCGAAACCTGCAGCATGATCATGACGGTCCACCTGCCGCCCGGCCCCGTTGCCACAACCTGACTTGCGCAGCGCACAAAGACCGCAGCGGTGCCATCGCCACCTCAAGGCTGACACCCTCGCCAGCTGAGTTGGAAAAGCGCTGATCAGGTCCGCTGACCCCTGACGGGCCTGACTGTACGGGTGTGTCCAACCAGTGGCTCTGTCCTCTTCCGTCCCACTCGAAGTTGTCGAGCAGGCTCCAGCGCAGGTAGCCGCGGACGTCTATGCCGTCGTCCATCGCGTCGCGCAGATGCCGCAAGGCCTCGCCGGTGTAGGCGATCCGGCGCTGGTCATCGCTCGTTGCGAACCCGTTCTCGGTGACGAGGAGCGGGACGTCGCCGACGACCTCATGGGTGTGCCGCACAGCCATGTGAGGGCGTCCGGCCGGTAGGCCCAGCCCATGATGGTGTTGTCCGGATGCTCAGGGTGCGGAACGATACCGTTCTCGTCGACGGGCTGCTTCGCGTGCGGGCTCGAGGTACATGTCCTCCCAGATGTTCTGCTCCTCGGCGTGCTTGCTCTCACCGCCCGGGGCGGGGACCAGCGCCTGGTTGGCGACCGTCCACCCCACCTTGGCGGCGGTCGCCTCGCGTACGAGGGCGCGACGGCGCGGTGAGCGGCGATGAGGGCTCCCCAATCTCGGCGTCGAGCAGAGCACCGACGAACTGGTACTCCTTCCCTTCGGCGACCCGCCGCAGCTGGCTCGGCTCTCCCGCCGCGGCTTACTGCCCGCCGAGCACCTGGTCGATGGCGGCTACACCTCCCTGGTCCACCTGGAGGAAGGTGCCCGGGAACACCAGGTGACGGTCACCGGTCCGCTGCCGGGCAATCCCACCGCCAGCATCCGCAGGAACGAAGGCTTCGGCCGGGACGGCTTCCACATCGACTTCGACCGCCGCCAGGTGACATGCCCCGAGGGCCAGATCAGCGCGGGCTGGCATGGCCCCAACCCGACATCCTCGCCCACCGCGGCCCCACTGATCGTGGCACGGTTCACCAAGGGACAGTGCCAGCCCTGCCCGGCCCGCGCCCAGTGCACCACCTTTCGAGAAAGCTCCCGGAACGTGGGCTTCCCTCCGCGAGAACTCCGCGACCTGCAAGTCCGCGCCCGGGCCGAGCAGCAAACGCCCGTCTGGCAAGCCCGCTACGCGATTCGCTCCGGAGTGGAGAGCACCGTCAACGAGCTCGCTCACGGACACGGCATGCGACGCTGCCGGTACGGGGGACAGCCGAAGGCTCACTTACAGCACGTGCTTACGGCCATCGCCGTGAACATCGAGCGTCTCAGCGGCCTGTCATCAGCCGACGACGCACCCCCATCCCGGCCACCAACCGCGTTCCAGAACTTCCTCGACCAGCGCGGAATCTCTCGCCAGAAGTCCTGGCGGGCCGCCTGCGGCTGACCTCGAGGCCTCATCCCAAGATTCCCGACAGAGTCAAGCTATGGATGCTTTCGAGCGGGGAGGATGGCGGGCGACACCGAACTGCCAGCCCGGCTCCAACTTCCGCTCCGCCCACGGCTCCAGCCATGCCGGTAAGGCTTACTCGGCTGCCAGGGGAGCCGGGCCAGGAGTATTGGAATGAACGGCGGGATCCTGCTCCCGCAACAGAGCCCGGGCCACGGCCGCGGCAGTGGCGGCCTCTTCACGTTGCTGCTGGGCGACTTTCAACGCGGCCGCGAGATCGGCGAGCTCACCGCGCAGCCGTTCGGCCTCGCCGACGGCAGCAGCCCTGGCCTGATCGGCGGCTGCTCGCGCCCGGTCGGCGACAGCCGCCGCGGTGACCGCCTGCTCGCGCCCCTGCTGGGCGTCGGCCAGCGCCTGGCGGAGCCGCTCGACCTCCTGGGCGTGCGCCGCAGCGGCGCCCACGGCCCGGTCACGCTCCTGCTCGACCGCGCGCGCCCGGGTCTCCTGCGCCTGCACCCGGTGGTGTAGTTCGGCGAGCTCGCGCTGCCAGTCGGCGGCCTCCTCCTGCAACATGGTGATGCTGGCCGTCGCGGCGGTGTGCAGTTCGGTGAGCTGGGCGGCCTGCTGCTGGGCCGCGTCGCGGTCGCGTTCGGCCTGGCGCTGCCCGGCGTCGGCGTCGGCGGCGGCCTGCTCGGCCTGGGCGCGGGCGCTGTGGTGTTCACCGACTTGGCGCCAGGCCTCTTGTTCGCGTTCTTCGGCACGGTCGCGCGCCGCCTCGGCCTGCGCCAGGGCATGCTGGACAGCGGTGACCTGGGCGGCGGCGGTGTTGGCAGCGGTCACGGCGCGCTGTTCGGCGGCCGCGGCGGCGGCGCGGGCCTCTTCGGCGGCCTGTTCGGCGGCCTCGACCTGGGCAAGCGCGCCGGTGCTGAGCTCGGCGAGCTGCGCGCGCAGCGCGTCTTGGGCGGCTTGCCATTGCTCGCCAGCGGCCAGCAGCGGGACGAGCAGGTCCTGGGCGCGCAGCAAGGTGTTGGCGACGGGGGCGGCGTGGGAGGTGGTGCGGGCACGGTAGGCGGCGGCGCGACAGGCGTCGCTGCAGTATTTGGCGCGGCTGCTGCGGCCGGGCAGTGTGTTGGCGCAGCCGGGGCCGGCGCACCGCGGCTCCGGCTCGGTAGTGCTGCCGACGCCTGTCTCGGCCGGCACGTCGTCCGCTGGCGCTTGTGGATCATAGGTCATGCCGCCACACCTTATCGTTCGCAGCGTTTGAACGCAGTGATTCCGATCGTTCGCAAACGCATCTACGGTCACGTCTGGCCCGTGATAATCTGCGTTATCGCGGGTCAGCAGCGATCACGCGGACACTCCCGGAAAGGGAACAAAGCGGGCATGGGTGAGGGTGGGCGGCTGCCGGCAGCGGGGGAGCGGCCGCTGATTTCCGGGACTCCAGAAAATGCCGGCGCGCACACCGCCGCCGACCACGCGCTCAGCGCCGACACCCGGCGCCTCATCGCCGACGGCGTGCCCGCCAACACCCGCCGCGCCTACGCCCGCCAATGGGCCGCCTTCACCGCCTGGTGCACCACCCAGGGCCGCCTCGCGCTGCCCGCCACCGGCGCCACCCTGGCCGAATACACCGCCCAGCTGTGCGCCGCCGGACAGGCCCCGGCCAGCATCGAACAGGCCCTCGCCGCCGTGCGCACCATGCACCGCCTGTCCGGCCACACCCATCAGCCCGCCACCGAGGCCGCCCGGCTCGCCCTGCGCGCCTACAAGCGCCGGCGCGCCGAGGACGGCGGCCGCGGCCAGCGCGAGGCCCCGCCCATCACCATCAACGCGCTGCGCGCCATGGTCGGCGCCTGCGACCTGGCCACCCCGATCGGGCGGCGGGACCGGCTGGTGCGGGTGCTCGGGCTGGCGCTGATGGGCCGCCGCAGCGAGCTCGTCGCCCTCACCCGCGAGGACGTGCGCGAGGTCGCCGACGGCCTGGAGGTCACCATCCGCACCTCCAAGACCGACAAGGACTCGGCCGGCGAGACCATCGCCATCCCCCGCGGCAGCCACCCACTCACCGACCCGGTCGCCGCCTGGCGCGACTGGCTGCACGTGCTCGACCAGGCCGGACACACCACCGGACGGCTGCTACGCCGCATCAACCGGCACGGCACCGTCGGCCCCTCCCTCGGCGCCGACGCCGTCAACGTCATCGTCCGCGACCTCGCCGTCCGCGCCGACGTCCCGTACGCCCACGCCGTCACCGCGCACAGCCTGCGCGCCGGCGGCGCCACCGTCGCCTACGCCGCCGGCGTCCCCGTCGCCGTCATCGCCAAACACGGCCGCTGGGCCCCCGCCTCACCCGTCGTCCTGCGCTACATCCGGGCCGTGGACCGCTGGCGCGACAACGCCATGCGCAACGTCGGTCTCTGACCCGATCCGCCTCGTGCACGCCCGGCCCGCGCCCCGCCATGCTGTCCCGCATGTCCGCCACGCCAGCCGCAGGTCAACCGCCCGCAGCCATGCTCATCCTGCAACGCGCTCATCCTGTCTCCGCCCGACGAAGGCGTCCGCTTGACCAGGCCGCCCCCGAACGGGAAATCTCCCGACCGGGCGCTAACCTGCCTTCGCGCGAACCGATCGGCGAGGAGGCCAAAGCAGTGATCATCGCACCGGAGCCAAGGCCGGACAAGACACTGCCGGCGATCCGCGCGGCTCTGTCTCATCCGCGCGATCGGGAGGGCTTCGACGCCGGGCTCCCGGCGGTCGTTGAGCAGGCCCGAGCCGCCGGCGACTGGCGCGGAGTCGAGGAATTCACCCAGACCTGGTGGATCACCGCGTACGTCAGCCTGCAGGACCCCGAGGACCGGCAGCGGCTGTGGGACACGGTCGACGACATCCAACGCAAGATCGAGCGCGGCGAGGAGATCCCCGGCATCCCGCTGGAGGAGGTGCTCGCGAGGCGGGCCTCCCGCCGGGAGACGCCCACGCCGGACGGCGAACGCTCATGATCCCTCAGGCGCCTGAGCGCGCGACCGCCCTGGTGGCACGCGGACGGAACACGGCTCTGGACGTGCACCTGCAGGCGGAGCCGGGGCGCCACCGTACGAGAGCGCGACAGCGAGTGCCGCCATAGTCACCTGAGGTCTTGTGGGTGCATGGCCGTGACGCCCCCTCCCCTCGGGGCACGGCCATCGCCTGGACAAGCCCTCGCCTGTGGTCGCGGGCCGTTGATCACAGGCCGATCAGGCTCGTGCCTTGAACGCCAGGGAACGGATCGCAATCGCCAGCTCGCCGGGATCGGCAACGGGCCGGACGTCCTCCACAGCCGAGCCATCGCGGCGCACAATGCGTGTGGAGAACGCGCCATCACGCTCATCGAGGTAGATCGTGCCGCCGCGCTTGGTAGTGATCGCCTGCCCGGGTGTGTCCGGGAGCTGGAACATGCCGTACGGCCGGAGATACTCCTCGACCTGTCGCGTCAGTGTGCCCCGCATCCCGGCCTCCTACATTCGATCTTCAACTAAGCCACCGAATCGCCTCAGCCACATCATCGCCCGTGTAGATCACGCGCTCGTCCAGTCCCCACCAGGCGCCGTCTGCCACGTCAGGCCTGGCTGTCGTCCCAGCGGTAACGCTCCCGTAGCAGTTGCTGTTCATGGTCTGGAAGCCCGGACACGGCCAGGAAACGTTCTCACCGGGCCCTGGCAGTGCCGCCACGGAGCGCTGACCAGCAGCCGCCGGTGCTCGCCGAGCGGGTCCACCAGCGCGACCACGTCGCCGCACGGGACGGGACTCTGATCTGCGCCGAAAGGTTGCCGATGCTCAGTCACCAGGCCAGCGTAGCTGGACCGCTTCTGGCGAGCCGGAGGACAGCACCGCGGAGAGATGGGGCAGGTGGAGCGTCTCGGCAGAGATGCCGGCCCACCAGGGGGTGGTAACGCAAAGGCCCCGCCGGTAGGCGGGGCCCGCACCTACCCACCGAAGCAGGTAGGGGAATCGAAATGAACGCTACCAGCGCGCTGGAAAGGCTCGTCAAGCCACTTGGCGTTGCATGGCGATTACTTTCCGCACTGGTGAGGCGCTGCGCGCACAACACAGCGGTGCCCCAGGGCGCGTGCAAGCAGAGGCGCTCCCGGGGCTCACACGTCCACGCAACAGCAATCGTTCAGCCGGCACGACCACTCCGCACCAGTCCCGGCCGTCCTCCCAGCGATACGGTGGCAGATTCAACTGCAGCCGTGATGACCAACCACTGCAATCACGTGACGAAAGCGCTGGTCGGGGCATCGTTGGTCATCCCGATTTCAATGGAATTGGTCACGTCTATTGCACTGGCCAGCAGCCCTGGAGACGGGCAGAAGGTCCATCAGACGACAGTTCAGGCCCCGTCCACGTCGCGCATGGCGAGATTCAGCTGACCGACGGTTCGCGGCCGCGCTTAGGGGTCAGCGTCACGGCCAGCTCAGGCAGACGCGAGATCGCAGACGCGAAGATCATGCAGGGCAGAAACAACCACTGTGAGTTACTTTGTCACGATCTGAGCGGTGCAATCATGCGACCAATGCGCTGAAACCCTGTGACGAACGCCCAAGAAATTTAAGTGGCGGGTCCCACGCTATGCAGATTCTTACTGACATCCCGCTGCAGATTCGCACATGTGACCAATGCGCTGAAACCCTGTGACGAACGCCCAAGAAATTTAAGTGGCGGGTCCCAGACATCCCGCTGCGGATTCGCACACAGGCGAAGGCCGCTCGGACTAACTTGCGGGAATCCTGCCTTCTCGCAAGTTGTCTTGCGTCAGGAGGGACGCAACAAGCCACATTTTTCAATTTGTATTTTCTAGAAAATCAAAAATGGTAGGCTCCTGTTGTGACTGCGGAGACCAGTGTGGTGACGCCGTGCAAGCATTGCGGGGCGCCGATCGAGCAACGACGGGGCCGGGGTCGGCCCAAGGCGTACTGTCCCGAAAAGGATTGTCAGGCGGCCGCCAAGCGGGAGCGGGAGCTCCGGCGCGCCACGCCAGGTCTGGAGGGCGCGCTGGCCAGGGCCGAGCAGCTGTATGACCGCATGGAGAGCGGGCTGGCGTCGGCCATCGAACCTCTGGCGCGCGCCCTTGCCGACGAGCTGAGCCCCGCGGGGGTGGAGGCCAAGCTCAGTGCCGTGCAGGCGGAGGCGCACACACGGGTGGCGATCGCGCGTACCGAGCGGGAGCAGGCGTTCGAGCAGGTACGGCTGGCACGCGAGGCCGCCGAGCACGCCCGCAGGCAGACGACCGAGATGCGGGCCAAGCTCGAGGAGGCGGAAAACGAGCGGGAGACGGCGCTCCACGACGCCGAGCGGGCGCGCGAGCAGGCGCTGGCGGCATTGCGGGAGGCCGCCAGCACCGAACGGCAAGCCCTGCAGACGGCCGAGGAGGCGCAGCGGCGCGCGGATGCGGCCGAGCAGCGTGCCAAGGAGGCGGCACACCAGGTTGAGCTGACCGAACGGGCCAGGGATCAGGCCGTGCAGGAGCTGGCCGAACGGGTGGAGCTGGCTGACCGGGAGGCTGCGGAGGCGCGGGCGCAGGTCATGCAGGCGCAGGAGGAGGCCGGCCGGGCACGGGCGGAGACGGATCGCGCCCGGGCAGACACGGCGACGGCCGTGCGGGCCCATGAGCAGGCCGAACGGGACGTGATCGCGGCCCGAGCCCGGGAGGAGGCGGCGGCGCAGGAGCGGGAACGCGCCGTGGAACGGGCGGTCGCGGCCGAGCGGGCCGCGGCGGAGGCCGGGCGCGATCGGGCGGTGGCACTGCAGGAGGCCGAGAGGGCGGCGGCCGAGGCCGCGCGGTTGACGAGACGGGCGGCTGAGGTCGAGGCGGAGGCCGCGACCGCGCTGAGCCGGGAACGAAAGCTCATGACGCGGGAGAGGAACCGCGCCGATGCCGCGGTCAAGGAGCGTGATCAGGCGCGGGCGGAGCTGCGGCTGGAGCGGGTACGGCTCGAGGACCTGCGGGCCGAACTGGAGGCGGCCCGAGCCGAGGCGGCTCAGCTGCGGGAACGGGCGGTCGCCGCAGAGTTGCGTGCGGGTTGACCCTCCAACCGGGCCCCGGACTCGGGTAATACCGTTAAGAACTCTGCGATCAACCGGCAGGCATGCCGGGCACGCCGATATCCTGCGCGAGGGCCTCGACGGCCGGACCGGGTTGCGCGCCGAACACGAGAAGCAGATCGACGAGGAAGCCCGTGCAGCTTACTGCGCGAAGATCGAGCAGGCCGCCAGGTCGGCCGCACCAATCAAGGCTTAGTTAGACATATCAGGCAGCCTTACATCAGCTCCCCTACCGGCGCTTGCGATTTCCGAGCACCCCGGCCACCTGATATGCCCGCGTCACCCGATGTCGGCGTTCAGTCCACGCCTTCGTCGTCCTCGTCCAGCTCGGGCGCAGGGCGCCGGCGGCCGGGGTCGAGGCGGTGAAGCTGTAGCCGCGACGATGTCAGCGACTACTTCAAGACCGAACTTGAACTCGGCCACTGCCTGCGCACCCCCGCCGAAGGGCCCTGCGAGTGCGACCTCTACCTGCGCTGCTCGAAGTTCTTCACCACCAGCGAGTACGCGCCCCGGCTCCGAGACCGGCTCCGAGTCGAACAGCGACTGATCCAAGACGCCATCGAACGCGGCTGGCCCCGCGAGGCCGAACGGCACACCGCCATCTCCGGCCGCATCTGCGAACTGCTCACCGAACGGATGAACCCATCCAGAACGACGACTCCGAGGGGCACTGACCAAGCACGGCTCGACGCCGCGGCACCGCAGCCCAGCTCCGACCACCAGACTCGACCACATCTTGGCTCTGGGTCGGTGCAACCTGGCCCTATGCGCACCGCGAGGCGAGCGCGGTTAGGAAGGCGCGCGAAGCTTCGTCGGCCGACCGCATGTTCTGCCCGGTGATCAGAGAGCCGTGGACCACGACGTGCGAGGTGAATTCGGCCGCCTCCTCGAACTCGGCGCCCAGTTTCATGAGTCGTTCCTGCAGCAAGAACGGCACGAGAGCGTCGCGTTCGAGTGCGGCCTCCTCCTGGTTCGTCAGTGCCGTCACCTTCCGACCCTCGACAAGTGGTCGGCCGCTCACCGGATCGACCCCGCACAATGCGGCAACACCGTGGCACACCGCGGCGACGGGCTTGCCCGCGTTCAGCGCCGCGGCGATGAGGCCGCCGATCACGGGATCATCGGGGAAGTCCCACATCCCGCCATGGCCACCTGCGAAAAAGAGGCCGTCGTAGTCAGTCGTTGCCGCGTTCCGCAGGGGCAGCGACGCACGCAGTAGCGCTCGCGCGTCGACATCTTCGTTCAACCTCCGCAAAGCCACCGTCTCGACGCCCTCGCCGAAGCTCAAAGGATCGACCGGCGGGTCGCCACCAAGTGGTGATGCGACGGCGACCTCGACACCAGCCTCCTTCAGTGCGTAGTACGGCGACGCGAACGTCTGCAACCCCACGCCCGTTGCCTGCCCTGTCGAGCCCAGTTGCCCGTAAGACGTCAAGATGACGAGAACTTGTGACACCTGATGATCTCCTTTCCGCGCTGCAAAGAACACGATTACCGTCGAGCGCTGCATGAGAGCGGCTCAGTCTTCGGCTTGTTGATAACGAATCTGCAACCTGTCCAGATAAAGGTTCAGGGTGCGGTGCTTGAGCGGGGAGAGCCGGGTGATGTCCTCCTCGCGGATCTCGTGGCCCTCGGCCTGGAGCTGGGTGACGGCGGCGTCGATGTAACGGGTCGTCCAGAGCACGATGGCGTTGAGGACCAGGCCGAGCGAGGCGAGCCGGTCCTGCATGCCGTCCCGGTACGCCTGGTGGATGGTGCCGCGCTTGCCGTGGCACACGTCCCGGGCCAACTTGTGGCGGGATTCCTGGACGGTGAGCTGCCGGTTCATCTGCCTCCGGTGGGTGCCGTCGACCGGGTCGACCATGCGCAGCAGGTGCCCGGTCTTGGCGATCCGCCCGTACTCCGCGAACGCCGCACCCAGCGGAGTCGGGCGCCCCTCGCGTCCGAACATGCACAGCAGGTCGTAGGCACGGACCTGGTGGTGACGAGGGAACCGGCGACCTTCAGCATGTCCGGCCAGTGCGTGATCACCTTGTTCAGGTTCACGCGGTTGCGCGCCAGGTCCTCCACCGCGCCGTACGTGCCCGTCTCGACGCCGGGCATCGTGGCCCGCCAGAACCGCTGGTCGTCCAGGTCGCGGAACCGCTGAAGCTGTAGCCGAGGATCTTGAACAGGCCGAACACCATGTCGGAGTACGAGGCGTTGTCCGTGGCCACCATCTCCGGCTTCACCCCGCCGTCCAGGTTCAGCAGCGCATCCAGGATATGCAGGGAGTCGCACGGGGTGCCCGGCACCACCATCTGCCGGATGCCCGCGACCTGGTCATTGACCGCGTTGAGCCAGGTGATGCCCCGCTTGAAGCCGAAGTACTTCGGCGACGGCGCCGCGTTCACGGTCCGCACGGGGACGACAAACCGCAGCCCATCGACTGAGGCAAGCGGCCCTCGCCCCAGAACTTCACGACGGGCACGGCGGCCTGGGCCTCGATCAGCCGCGCGTTCGCCGCGGCGATGGTGTCGGCGCGCAGGTAGTACTGGTCGACGTGCACGAGCCGGGCCCGTGTGAGCGCCTCGTAGCCGGGATTCACCGCCGGGGCCAGGCCGATGTTGCACGCCTCGGACACCAGCAGCGCGACCGTGGGCAGGTCCTTCATCCGGGTGGTGCCGGCGCCGAGGTGGACGAAGTCGTCGAGGAAGCTGGTCCAGGCGTTCACCTCGAACAGCAGGTCCGGCAGGTCGATCTTCGGGAGCATCCGCTCGACCCGGCGGCGCAGCCAGGTCAGGGACTTCGGCTCGCCGAGCGCGCCGAGCTTGTCGACGTTCAGCTTCACCCGCCCGTCGTCCTGGACCTCCCACGCGTGGTCGTACAGCGTCGGACGCCGCTCGGTGTACCGCTTGACCACCGACGGGTCCTTGATGCCAAGCTGCGCGGCCAGGCGCTCGACCACCGGCCACGGCACCGCGAGCGGGTTCTCCAGGAACAGGCCGACGTACCGCACCGTGCACATCTGGAGCGCGAAGCCGAGCTGGTGGTGCTTCGTGCGCCGCAGGGCGATCAGGTCCCGGTCCACGTCGTCCAGGAAGAAGAACCGCTCCAGCTCGGGCCTTGTCGGCTCCTCGGCGAACGTCCCGTACGCCTCGGCCTGCTCATCACTCAGAAATTCCACCGGCACGAGCCGGACCGTAGCCAGCACCGGAGCAGGCCCGGAGGCGTTTCACCGAACCCCGGCGGCGAAGTGGATCACTGTGCTAGCCGACCATGATCGTTCTCACCGATAACCAGTATCGAGGCCGGTGTACTTCCGAGATGACGTCAATCTCGGAAGTTGAGCTGTGGTGATGTGCAGCCGGGCGATCACCGTCGCTCGCCATAGCTGTGGGCCGGCGCCGTCACCTGCTCAGTGGAACGCTTGACCAGGCGCTTGACCGTCCTTGCGGTGCGGGTGGTGGCGGGGACTTTGAGCCTCGCCTCCACCTCGGCGGTGGGACTGCCGACCCGGGTTGCGATCTTTTTGATGACGCTCAACGCCACGCCATCGCCGATCTCGATGATGTCGACATCGCCTCGGTCATTCGTCCAGGGCAGCGGGGCGCCGAACTCCTGAACGCTGTCGAAGAAGGTGAAGGTCTCGCGATAGATGTGTTCGTTGTCGGTGCCGGCGAAGGGGTCGCACTCAAGGATCGTCGCGAGCTGGTCGACAGGACGCACGAACGCGGCGTCGTCGTAGCCGCTGACCGTCAGCAGTCGCGGTGCCGCCCGGTTCACCACTTCGCGGGGCGAGGTGTCGCTGGACTCGATCAGGACCGTCCCGTTCGTCTGGAACGACCGTGCCGACGACGCCCCCGCGGCGCGCAGCGCGTCTTCGAGCATCGCCCGGGTGGGGCTGTTCGGGTGGCCCAGGTTCATGTTCCGGTAGAAGACGACGAACGCGGTCGGCATGCGCTGTGTTCCAATCTTGTGAAGACCACCGATGTCGCGGCAGGCGCGCCTGCGGGTGACGTCATCGGCGGAGGGTGAAGAACGTGCGGAGGTCGCCGGCGAGGAGTTGGGGTTCCTCTTGCGCGGCATGGTGCCCGCCTTTGTCGTAGGTGTTCCAGTGCACGATGGCGCTGTGGTCGCGTTCGGCGAGCGAGCGGATGGAGGGGAAGAAGTCGTCGGCAAAGCAGGCCAGGCCCAGCGGGATCGATGACGGCTCGGCAGGCGGCCTGTTGCCGTGATAACCGATCAGGGCTGAGCTGCCGGCGGTGTCGGTCAGCCAGTAGATGGCGGCGTGGGTGAGGATGTAGTCGTCGCTCACCGCGTCGCCGAACAGCTGCAGGTTCCAGGCCAGCTGGCCGGCCGGGGAGTCGGCGAGCGCGTGCGCCAGGGTCTGCGGCTGGGTGGACTGGAGGCTGAGGTAGGCGCTCCGGTCGGCCATGAAGCGTTCCAGGGCGGCCAGCTTCGCCCGGTCGTCCGGTCCCAGCAGGGCGCGCTCCGCCGGATCGGCGGAGGGCAGGGAGAAGATCTGGGTGACGTGCACCCCGACGACGCGGTGCGGATCCAGGCGTCCGAGCTCGATGGAGATCAGAGAACCGACGTCGTTGCCGTGCGCGCCGTAGCGCTCGTAACCGAGCCGGCGCATCAACTCCGCCCACGCCGCGGCGACGCGGCGGCGGTTCCAGCCCGGCTCACGCGGTACGCCGGAGAATCCGAAGCCGGGCACTGAGGGGATGACGAGGTGGAAGGCGTCGCTCAGCCGGTCGATCAGCGGAAGGAACTCTACGACCGACATGGGCCAGCCGTGGGTGAGGATGAGCGGCAGGGCGTCCGGACGGGGCGAGCGGATGTGCAGGAAGTGCACGTCGAGCCCGTCGATTTCGGTCAGGAACTGCGGATGGGCGTTGATCCGCCGCTCCCAGGCGCGCCAGTCGTAGCCGTCGCGCCAGTACTCGACCAGGTGCTGGACGCGGTCGGCGGGCACACCGAGCCCATGGCCGGACAGCGGGCGGGTGAAGCGGGTCGCGGCCAGCCGGGCGACCAGGTCGTCCAGGCTCTCCTGCGGGATCTCCACCCGGTACGGCCGCATCATGACCGGGCCGCCTCATCCAGCACCCGGGCCAGCAGCTCCGGTTCGCTGATCATCGGCCAGTGCCCGGCGTCCAGTGTGATCACCTCCAGGCCCGGCATGCGCGGCGGGCCGCCCGGGTCGCCCGCGCAGGCGATGTAGGTACGGGGCAGCCCCTGCGCCGCGCGCAGGTCGGCAGGCGCCGGGTCCTGGTAGGTGCCGATGGGCTGGCCGGCGCCGCGTGCCCGCAGCCAGGCCCGGTTTTCGGAGGTGAGCCCGTGCTCGCCGAAGTTGGCGTCGATGACCTCGTCGCTCATCACCGGGATCCGCCCGTCCCGGACGGTTTCCATGATCGCTTCGACGATAGGCGCGGGAGTGCTGTCGAACAGGCTTTTGCCCGGCTCGGGCAGGAGCGCGGCCAGGTAGACCACCCGGGCGATCCGCCCGGGAATCGTGGTGGCGGCGATCGTGGCCGGGGCTCCGCCGTAGGAGTGCGCCACGAGCACCACCTCGCGCAGCCCGGCGTACTCGATCGCGGCCGTGATGTCCCGGGCATGCGTGGTGAGCGTCGTGTCCGCCGAGCCCAGATGCGCGCGGTCGCCGAACCCGGTGAGCGTCAGCGGATGCACCTGGTGGCCGTACGCGGTCAACAGCGGCGTGACGCGCTCCCAGGCCCAGGCACCGAGGAACGAACCGCCGACAAGAACGATGGTCGACACCGGGTCGACTCCTTTCGATCGATCTCTTACCGGCGCAAGGCTAGGGAGGATTGTGGACGCTTTCTGCCCTGATTAGGATGGCGGCCGTGTCCCGTCCCGCGACCCGCGTTTTGGCACTGCTGGAGATTCTGCAAGAGCGCGGCCTGGTGCCCGCCGACGAACTGGCCCGGCGCCTGGACGTCGACGCCCGCGCCGTCCGCCGCTACATCACCGCCCTGCGCGACATGGACATCCCCGTCGAGTCCGTCCGCGGACGCTACGGCGGCTACCGGCTGGCCCGCGGCGTACGCCTGCCGCCCCTGATGCTCGCCGATGACGAAGCGGTCGCCGTGGCGGTCGCGCTGGCCACCGGCAAGCAGCACGAACAGGTGGGAGAGCCCGGCCCGGCCGACCGGGCGCTGGTCAAACTCAACCGCGTCCTGCCCGCGCCGCTGCGCCGGCGCGTCACCGCGTTGATCGCCGCCACCTCGGCGACGGCAGGCCCGCTGACCCCCGAACCGCACCTGGCGCTGACGCTGGCCGCGGCCGTCCACGCGCGGCACACCGTCCGGATCGAGCACACCCGCGGCGCACGCGAGGTGGACCCGTACGGGCTCGTCGTGCACTCACGCCGCTGGTACCTGGTCGGGCACGACCATCTCCGCGCCGCCCTCCGCATGTACCGCCTGGACAGGATCAGCGGCGCCGCCGAAGTGCCCGGCACATTCACCCCGCCCGACGGTTTCGACCCCGTCACCCACGTCCTGCGCACGTTGACGCTCGGCGCCTGGACCCACCGCACCGAGGTATGGCTCGACACCGACCTGGCGACAGCCCGCGACCATCTGTCGGCCACCTTCGGCGACCTGCACGCCTGCCCCGGCGGCGGCGTGCTCCTGGTCAGCGGCGCAGAGAACCTGCCCGCCATGGCGCGCATCCTCACCGGCCTGCCCTGGCCCTTCACCGTCCGCAATCCGCCCGCGCTGGTCACGGCGCTCGCCGAGCACGTCACCGCGCTCACCCTGGCCGTCTCCCGCTCCCATCCCGCACCGTAGCCGTCGGCGCCTCCCATCCCCGCTGCGCGGCGGCGTCATCGTCGCCGGCGCTCTCGCCCCCGAAATAGCGATCTTCCTGCTGGGGCGCGTTGGTTCCAGTAGGCGCAATGTCCAGGCATCAGCCTGACGTCTGCATGTGGCGGCGAGTCAGCGCGTCGAGGAACTGACGCTGGATCAGGCGGCCGAGGCGCACCGGCGCATCGAGTCCGGCACAACCACGGGCAAGCTCGTGCTCAAGGTCCCCTGATCAGCAGAACCATCCAGGCGGCTTGCTGCTCAGGGCGGCCACCATGCCGCAATTGGCATGCCGCCATAAGGGACGAGCTCTATGATCAGGTTCGTCCTGATCATAGAGATTCGGAGAAGATGTCACTCACATGCGCCGTACCATGGCTCTTCTGGGTGGCGTCGCCCTCGCCGTCGGCGCGTTCGCCCTCTTCTACCGGGGCCCGGGACAACCGTTCATCCGCGGCTACGTGAGCGACGTCGGCGCCACCATGCTGGTCTACGCGTTCTTGGGGCTGCTGTGGCGCACCACCGCCGCACGCCGCACCCTGGCCACGGCCGCGGTCGCCGCCGCCGTCGAGTTCTACCAAATAGTCGGCATGACCCCGCCGGGCATCGGCGGTGTCCTGGTCGGCGCGTTCCCCGACCCATGGGACCTGGTCGCCTATGCCATCGGTGTGGTCGCGGCCCTGGCCTGGGAACGCCGATGGGTCCGACCCGGTGATCAGACCGGCTGGCTCTCGGACTCCACCCCACCGGCACGCTGACGTACGGATGCCCCACAGCGGCGAGGTCATCGGGTTCGTCCTGCGCGGCGGCCAGCCGTTGCAAAGCAGGACGAGGTCCGGCCCATATAAGCCCAAAACCCACATTCACCAGGTGTTGCCACTGGCGAGGAGCCTGATGGGCGGCGCGCGGCGGACACGGGTTGATGTACCGGATAAGGGACGGTTATCCGGTATATGGCCGTCGCCAAGGTATCGGCGACCTGCGGATTCCACCGGAACGGTCGCCGCGCGACTCGGGTGCGTCATCCGGTACATCAGCAGCCCAGCAAGATCGAATGTGAGCGAGCAATTCCAGGTGCGTGGCGAATCGCCTGCTGGCGTCGGCGGCGACGTCGACCGGGTCGCGCGGGGGAGAGGGCGGATCACCCGCTGATGCGGGACCGCGGTCTTGATCGTGCGGGCGAAGTCCAGTGCCTTGGTGAACTCCGGCCGGACCTTGATGCGGGTGCTGATCGTCTCGGCGAAGACTGGATCGCACCCGGCCTCTTCCAGGGCGTCGAGCGTACTCATTTCTGAGAGATGGCAAGCGCCGGTGTCACGAGTCACCATGTGCTCGGAGCCGTCGTCCAGGAGTCCGGCGGCCCCTCCTTTGAGGCCGGGCTCACCACCGCCTTCGTCACTGCAGGCGCTATCACCCTGGCGAGTGCCTTCTTCACTGGACTGTGGCTGCCGAGGTCCAGGCCCGCGGAAGCCGCCGGGCGCGGTTCGTGGCCCGCCGCGGAGCGCATGCGGGCCACGGACGTCGCCGCGTCAGTGAGCCTCCGCTGACAGATCCTCCCATTTGGCCCAGCTCTTGAGCCGGTCGGCGTAGGCCAGCTGGGTCATCCGTAGGCCCTCGGTGCCGAAGAACACCCGCAGTGGTGGATCGTTGGAGTCGGCGAGCTTGAGCAGCGCTCGGCCCGCGGCGGCCGGGTCTCCGACGTCGAGGGTTTTGGCGAACGCGACGAAGCTCTCGCGGACACCGTCGTAGAGCGGGTCGGCCGCTGAGTTGACGGCGCCGGCGGCCCCGTCGGTGGCGTAGAAGCTGGGCTCGACCACCGTCACCTTGATGCCGAAGCCCGCGACCTCCTGGGCCAGGGAGTCGCTCAGGCCCTCCAGCGCGAATTTGGAGGCGTGGTACCCGCCGCCGAGCGGCAACGAGACCTGGCCGCCTGTGGAGGAGATCTGGATGATGTGCCCGCCACCCTGCTCGCGCATGATCGGCAGCGCCGCTTGGACGACCCACAGCGGGCCGAACAGGTTGGTCTCCAGCTGGTCGCGCAGATCCTTGTCACTCAGCTCCTCCACCGCTCCGAACAGGCCGTAACCCGCGTTGTTCACGATGACGTCGAGGCGGCCGAAGTGCTGCCTGGTCTGCCGTACGGCATCGAAGACGGCGGCTTTGTCGGTTACGTCGAGCTTGTGGGCAAGCACAGCGGCGCCGTATGCGGTCAGCGCGTCGAGGCTCGCGACGTCGCGTGCGGTCGCGGCGACCTTGTCGCCGCGCGCCAGGGCGGCCTCGGCGAAGCTGCGGCCAAGGCCGCGGGACGAGCCGGTGATGAACCAGACCTTGCTCATCAGTGGGAACCCTTCACGTTGTGGTTGGCGGCGAACAGGTTGGCGGGGTCGTACTCGCTCTTGACCGCCGCGAGCCGCTGGTAGGTGGCGGGCGGGTAGACCGCGGCGACGTCCTCGTCGGTGGCGGTGGCCAGGAAGTTGGCGTAGGCGCCGATGACGTGCGGGGCGAGCTTGCCCCAGACCGCGTCGAACGCGGGCTGGCCGGCGGCGATGACAGGCTCAGGGCCGATGGTCGTGGTGATGACCATCAGCTCCGCCTGGCGGTGGGCGTAGGCGGTGGCGTCGTCGGGGACGCGGGAGACGGCGCCGCCGACGCTGCGGATGGCGATGACCGGCGAGTCCTGCGCCGTCGCGATCTCGGTCAGGGTCCGCAGGGCGCCGGGTACCGACGCGTGGCCGACGAAGGCGCTGCGGGTGATGAGCTGGATGCCGGGCGGCGGGGTCGCGCCGTCTACAAGCACGTCGCCGTAGGGCATGAGCGTGACATCGTCAGAGAGCACCGTGCCCAGCGCGCGGATCGGGTCGATGGCCTGGGCCGCGAGCTCGGGGTCGTCGCCGTCGAAGGCGACCTGGATCTCCACCGGTGCCTGCGGCCCGCCCGCGAACGGGTTGGCCAGGGTGACGATGGAGGTGAGCTCCTCCGGCGCGGTACGCAGGTAGTCCGCCCAGCCCTGCAGCACCGCGGCCGTCTCGGAGGCCGGGAAGGTGATCTTGCCGAAGATGACGTCGGTGGTCGGGTGGGCGGCGAACTCGAAGGCGGTCACGACACCGAAGTTGCCGCCACCGCCGCGCAGCGCCCAGAACAGCTCCGGGTACTCGGTCGCGCTGGCGCGCACGAGCTGCCCGCGGGCCGTGACCACATCCGCCGCGACCAGGTTGTCCAGCGCCAGGCCGTACTTCCTGACCTTCCAGCCGATGCCGCCGCTCAACGTCAGCCCGCCGACACCGACGCTCCTGGTGTCACCGGAGGAGATCGCCAGCCCGTGCGGAGCCAGCGCGGCCACGACCTGACCCCAAGTGGCGCCGCCTCCGATCCGCACCAGGTGCCGGTCCTTGTCGATGACCTCCACGCTCGACAGCCCGCTGAGATCGATCACCACACCGCCGTCATTGGTGCCGAAGCCGGCGAAGGCGTGGCCGCCGCCACGCACCGACAGCACAAGTCGCGCGTCGGCGGCGAATCGGACAGCGGCTTGCACGTCGGCGGCGCTCTTGGGACGCAGCACGTAGGCCGGGTTGCCGGAGGCCAGTATCGAGCGACTGGCCGCGGCGTAGTCGGCCGCGCCCGGTTCGATGATGTCGCCGCGGAAGTCACGTCGAAGGGTTTCAGGTGCTGAGTTCATGACATGTTCCTTTGCATTAGCTGAGCTGGTCGGACATGAGATCCCGGTGGCCCACTCCTTGTGACACGTGCAGTCACGTGAGGTGCGCCACATGCCGGCTGCCTCAGAGGGGGCTTGTAGTTGGGCAGGCGGGGTGAGGGCGGTATGGCCCTGGCCAGCTCGTCGGCCAGGACGTAGGCACATACCAGTGACAGGCTCGACCCCTGGCCCGACATGAACGACGTCGCGTAAGCGGCATCGCCGACGAGGGCGACGTGGCCGGTAGACCAGACGGGCATGCGGATCTGGCTGACGACGTCATACACGTCCGCGTGATGGTCAAGCTCCGGTGGCTCACCCGAGATATTGCGATCAGTGGTGGCGGCGGAGACGTTCGCCGTGCAGAGCTCGAACTCCTTCGAAGGATCAGGCGGACAGGCGGCGGGCGATGGCCGGCACCACGATCGCGGCGGCGACCACGTGCGCCAGCATCAACAGCACCCTCGTGGCTGCGGACGCGTCCACGAGCACATCCGGTACCAGCGACAACACGGTGAGCACAACCGTGGTACGGACGAATACCGTGCGCGGACGGCGAACCGTGCGAGCCAGCACCAACCCCACCACGGAGAAGACAACGGTCAGCACGGCGAACCCGAACACCGGGATCGACATGCCGCCGACAACCAGGCTGATCCCGGCGAACTCACCCACCGCGGCAACGGCCGCGGTCGCCGCGCCGGCTCCATTTGATGCCTTTCGGAGGAGAGCTATTCGGAGGAGAACACGCGGTTTGCAGATGCCTGGAGCGTTCAGCGTCCTCTGCGCATGTAGGCGCGCAGCGACAACGGGACGAAGATCACTAGCAGCGCGGCCGACCAGAGCAGGACGGCGGTCACCGGATGTGCGAGTGGCCAGGCCACGTTTCCGGACGTGGCGCCCGGGTTGCCGAACAGCTCCCGTGAGGCGGCGGTGAGCGCGCTCACCGGGTTCCAGTCGGCCAGGAACCGCAGCCATCCCGGCATGCCGCCGGTCGGGACGAACGCGTTCGACAGCATCGTGAACGGCAGGCCCAGCGGCACCATCGCGTCGGCGACCTGGTCGTTCTTCACCGCCAGGCCCACATAGACGCCCACCCAGCTCAGCGCGTACCGCAGCACGATCATCAGCAGGAACGCCTGGGCGGTGGGGATCAGGCCGCGGTGCGGCTGCCAGCCCACCAGCAGGCCCGCGCCCACCATGATGGCCAGCATGAGCAGGCCGGTCAGCAGGTCGGCGCCGGTCTGCCCGAACGGCACCGCCAAGCGCGCCATCGGCATGGAGCGGAACCGGTCCATCACACCGCGGGAGGCGTCGGTGGCCACCCGCGTCATGACCCCCAACCACGCGGAGAAGGTCACCATCGCGAACAGGCCGGGCATGAGGTACTCGCGGTAGTCGCCGCCGCCCGGCACCTGGATCGCGCTGCCGAAGACGTAGCCGAACAGCACGACCATGATGACCGGGAAGATCAGCGCGGCGATGATCTGCCCGGGTTCTTGCCGTAGCCGGCCCAGCTCGCGGCCGACCAGGGTCAGTCCGTCGGCGAAGGTCCAGCGCAGGCGGCCGAGTGGTGAGGTGAGGGCGGTCATCGGACGGGCTCCTTGCGGTCGGTGAGGCGCAGGAACACCTCGTCGAGGCTGGGGCGGCGCAGGCTCACGTCGGCGGCGGCGACTCCGGCGTGGTCGAGCTCGCGCACGATGTCGGCGAGGCGGAGGCCGGTGGCGGGCAGGGCGACGCTGAGCCGGTCGGCGGCGGTCGTCGTGGGTTCGGTGCCGGCCAGGGTGTTCAGGACGGTCGCCGCCGCAGGCAGTGCGGCGGGGTCTTCGAGGGTGATGTCGAGGTGGTCGCCGATCGTGGCCTTCAGCTCGTCGGGCGTGCCCGTGGCGATCACCTGCCCGTGGTCGACGACGGCGATGTCGTCGGCCAGCTGGTCGGCTTCGTCCAGGTACTGGGTGGTGAGCAGCACCGTGGTGCCGTCGGCCACCAGCTCGCGGATGCTGTCCCAGATCTCGCCGCGGCTGCGCGGGTCCAGGCCGGTGGTGGGCTCGTCCAAGAAGAGCACGTCGGGGCGCAGGATGAGGCAGGTGATCAGGTCGAGCCGGCGGCGCATG
The DNA here is from genome assembly GCF_052245915.1 of Nonomuraea sp. 10N515B. Classification (NCBI taxonomy): domain Bacteria; kingdom Bacillati; phylum Actinomycetota; class Actinomycetes; order Streptosporangiales; family Streptosporangiaceae; genus Nonomuraea; species Nonomuraea sp. 10N515B. Next base: position 3,054 of record NZ_JBQQBQ010000027.1, on the reverse strand, counting down.
CCGCCGGAGTAGCCGGTGACCGGGCGGTCGGCGGCCTCCACCAGGCCGAAGCGTTCCAGCAACTCGTCGGCCCGCTGGTGCGCCTGGCGGCGGGACAGGTGGTAGAGGCGCCCGAACATGCGCAGGTTGCCGCGACCGGTGAGCTTCTCGTCCACGGCGGCGTACTGGCCCGCGAGCCCGATCCGCTCGCGCACCTTGCCGGCCTCGCGGACGACGTCGTGTCCGGCGATGCGGGCCTGCCCGGCATCAGGGTCGGACAAGGTCGCCAGGATGCGCACCGCGGTCGTCTTCCCCGCGCCGTTGGGCCCCAGCACCCCGCAGACCGTTCCTTTCGGGACGCTCAGGTCCAGGCCACGTAGTGCATGGGTGCCGCCGAAGGACTTGTGCAGCCCTTCGGCGACCACGATCGGATCCGCCATGTTCCCTCCATTGGGTACGTTGTACGCGCTCGTGGCGGCCAGACTAAGCGGATGGGTACTATGTACGCAACCGGGAGGGGTGAAACGGTGACCGACGCCGAGTACGTGAACATCTGGATGCGCCCCGAGCGCCCGGCCTATGGGCGGAAACCGGCCTACAGCCGTGCGCAGATCACCGAGGCGGCGATCCGGATCGCCGACGCCGAGGGGCTGGAGGCCGCCACCATGCGGCGGATCGCCGCCGAGATCGGCGCCGGCGCGATGTCCCTCTACCGGTACGTCCCGAGCCGCGACGACCTGGTCGAGCTCATCGCCGACCGCCTGATGGGTGAGATCGACGTCGAGGGCATGCCCTCGGGCGACTGGCGCGCGGATCTGACGCGCTACGCCGACGGGCTGCGGGCGATGTGGCTGAGGCACCCGTGGATCGCCACCGTGCAGCGCTCACTCCCCAGCTTCGGCCCCAACCAGCTGCTCGTGATCGAACGGGTGATGGGTGCCCTCGACACCCACGTCTCCATCGACGAGAACCTCGGCCTCATGGCCATGCTGAACGGCTATATCGAGGGCGCCGTCCGCGAGGAAATCGGCTGGACCCAGGAGGTCCGCCGCAGCGGGCTCAGCGAGTCGGAGTGGATGGTGCGGAGCGGCCCGCGCGTCGAGCAGCTGCTGGAGAGCGGCGACTACCCGATCTTCAGCAAGATCGTGGTGCAGGCGCGCCGGCTGCATCTGAGCCGCGAGGACCAGTTCCGGTCCGGCCTCCAGCGCGTCCTCGACTGCATCGCCGCGGCCCTCCCATCAACGGCCGAGTCTCCGATGTCGGCGCACCGAGAGGGGCGGGAAGAACAGGATGGGCCAGTGCAGGCTCGTAGGCGACCCTCCGAGAGGTCAGCAAGAGCGAAATAGACGCACCAGCCATGCCTACATGCCCACCAAAAAGGCGCAGCGGCGGCCCGTACGTGGTCACGGATGGAGTCCAGGGCTTGCCGATGCCGGGGGTAGCGGGGAACTTGTGAGGTGTCTGGCATGCACGCCGAGCGCGCGGCGGACGGTCCATGACGCCATCACCAACTACACGCAGTACCTGGGCGCAGAGCGGATCGCCGCGATCGTCTACCAGGGGGCCGACCCCGCCGGCGATCCGCCCTGGCGCGAGTTAGTCGTTGGCCGGACGGCTAGGGCCGACGAACCCGAGATCCACCATCACTGCACTCCCGCGCTCTCGAAGGCGAAGACCTGCAGCATCAACATCACAGTCGATCAGCTCTCCGTTGCGACTGACACGCCGACGCGCTGGAGGACGGTGCGGCCGCTCGCTCCTAACGCAAGGGCCACTCGCCGATCGTGTGGATGGCGGATCCAAGGCGGGTGGGGGATGTCGCTTCTCAAGGTGCGAATGAGACTCTTCACCCCGGGTGGTAGAGGAACCTCACCAACTGCTGGCTGTACATCAAGAGCTGCGTGGCGATGCTTTACCGTCAGCCTTGGGCAGGAAAACATTCCGCCTCCGCTGCCGTGATGCCGAGCGTCCGGACGGTACCAGCAGACGGCCTTGCATCGAGGTCAGCGACGGAGAGATGGGGTGAACTCCCGTGACGGAGCCTCGTCCGCACAACGATCGGCATCGTTGGCACAAACGGACACGTACCGTCCTTGCGGTCGTGCGGTTCGTCGGCTGGCTAGCCCCGTTTTCCGCACGTGCCGCTTCGTCCGTGGTACCGCGTCCTCACCCCGTCCTTCTCGCCGCCCAAGCTTCCTTTTCAAAAGGACCTTAAGCCTCCCTCTCTTCCAGAAGGGCCTAAGCCGAAGTGCGGTGGGGGATGCGGAGACGCGGGATAGCCGTGATGACGTGCGAAAAACGACGCTAGACCACGTCGAACTCGTTCCCCTCGGGATCCACCATCGCCACCGCATAGTGATCAACCCCGGGCTGCGACAGCACCCGCACCACGGACGCCCCCGCCTGGACAAGCCGCTCCACCTCGGCATCCACCCGCGCTTTCCGGGTCTCCAGCGGTACGTCCTCCCGCTTGCCGCCCACCTTCACATCCAGGTGGAACCGGTTCTTGACCACCTTGTCCTCAGGCACCTGCTGAAACCAGATCCTCGGCCCGTACCCCTCAGGATCGACGATGCTGTCGCTGCCGTCCCCCTCGCCCAGCTCGTCCTCCGGCACTTTGAGACTGCGCCAGTAATCCCGCCACGTGTCGAATCCACTCGGCGGCGGCTCCACCGTGTACCGCAGCGCGCCCGCCCAGAACCGGGCCATCCGCTCGGGTGCCGCACAGTCAATGACCAGTTGATAAGAAACCACGGCAGCCATCCTGCCGGACCCATCTGACAATTGTTGGCTCACGGTCCGGACGGGTCACGGCCCGGGGGTATCACTCTAAGTGTGGAAACGATCACTCTGGGTAGATGATCGAAAGTAAAGATCAACCACACAACATTCGGGGGAATGTGATCATGTCTACCACACAGGGAACCGCCGCTCTGGCCACCACACGTGGATCGGCTCAGGAGGGCAACCGTCGGCTCGGAGTGGCCGCCGCCTCTCATCATGGCGGGGAAAACCCCCCGTCCGAAGCGGCGGAGGTTCCGCTGCGGGAGTTGCTCGGCGATGAGGTACTGGACC
>NZ_JBQQBQ010000026.1:0-129458 GCF_052245915.1 Nonomuraea sp. 10N515B | reverse complement strand
GGGGACTGCTTGGGGTCCTGCTGTGGTCCTGCCACCTGCTCCAACCTCTTCCAACGGGTGATCAAACTACCCGCGGCTGATAGGTGTTTCGGACCGGGACTGGTTCATTAGCTCTGACGCGGATGGCACACGAGATCGCGATGTACTCCCGTACCTTCACGGAACTGGCCGAACTGGCGGTGTACGGCAAAGCCGCCCGCACGCTGATTACGAGGGCAATCCAAGTAGTGGACGAGCAGACATCAGCCTCTCCCTGATCAGAGAGGTCGGGCTTGCCGAAACGCCGGGGGCGGCTATCTGGCGGGAGACCTAGCCAGGTGTCGCGCCTGCAATCTCCCGGTGACATGGTCGAGATCAGCAGTCGCCGAAGATGATCCCATGAGAAGCCTATGCGCGCTGTTAGGCGTCGTGGCCCTGCTGCTCGCGTCGCCGCTGGCAGGCGCGGCACGTGCAGAGACTCGCAGTTCGTTGGCTCAGGCGATATCCGCGCTAAAGGGCGAGTACGCAGAAAATAGCGGTGTGCGTTTCTCGCAGAAGACCCGCAACGGCTTGGGCTCGGACGCCAGTCTGACGGTCACCCACGGCAAGCACCGGTTCTCCAAGACAGGCGTGTACGCCAGCGACATCACAGAGACTTCCACCGTGGGCGACGAAGACCCAGAGCTGTTCCGCATGATCAATCTCGGTCGCGATACCTATACCCAAACCTACTGGGACGACCTTCCCAAGGGGAAGAAATGGAACCACTGGCGGGATAAGGAAGGCTTCCTTTGGTCACAGAACTTGGTGGACGCCCTCAATCCAAAATTCTTGCAGCTTATCTCCCGCAGCGCTGAGAAGGTGCCCACCAAGGACAGATACGACGGCGTCCCCACCACCCGATATGACGGCTCGGTTGAGGTTGGCCACCTCGGCTCGCGCCAGGCCGGCATCTATTACGGCAAACGAATAGGGGAGTGGGCAGGAGGCCGCATCACGTGGAAGCTCTGGCTGGGCCCGGATAACCTGCCCAGGCGCTTCCAGGCCGAGACCCTCTACGAGCCCTATGGCTCAGAGCAGAGAGCTGACACCGTGAGGATGAACGTCCTCTACAAGGGCTGGGGAACGCCTGTGCGCATCACCGCCCCTCTCAAGAAGCTCGTGGTCGAGGCTGAATGAGCCCACCGCCGAGGTGTCCCAAGCGCCGCCATCATCACCCTCATGTCGCTGTGCCAGATGGCACCGTGATGGCACAAACGACCCCGCACCGTGCCACTGAAGCCCGAACCAAACCGCACAAGCACTGGCCCCTGACCTCCTGAAACACCATGAGGCCGATCAGCACAGAACGCCTCATAACGAGATTCAGGGGACTGCTAATGCGGTTTGGTGGCAACACCATCCGGGGTTCAAATCCCCGATCCTCCGCAGGCGAATGGCCCTCTCCCAGATCTTGGGAAGAGGGCCCTCGCGGACGTACTCGTGGTAGGCCTCGTCCAGGACCACCAGCACGTGCTCGGGCACCCGATCGAGGCAGCCGACCCCTCCGCCGGGGCTACGCTTCTCGCGCGGCTGGCCGCCGATCATCGTAGCCGTAGAATCCTGCGTCATGGATCTTGCCTCGCACGCTGGCTTGCTGGCGCAGGTCATTCCCGCCGTGCTGATCGCGATGGTCGTCGAGTTCCGTGGGGTGCACGACATCTGGCGAAGCGTGGCTCAGGACCACGCCAAGAACCGCTCGGAGGACGAGCGGCAAGACGTGGCGCAGCAAATACAAAGACAGGTAGCCATCCAGCTGGGCGTCATGATGGTCCTCACGCTGCTCGAAGTGGCAGCGCTCGTGGTCGCCGGGGGGCGGGCTGGACCGTTCAAGCTGGCGGAGTGGATCGTGCGAGAGCGGTTCGCGGTGTTCCTGCTGGCTGGGGGAATAGCCCTGATCCTGCAATGGGGGGCGCTGGCGCTCATACAGGCCTACCAACGGGCGGGGCTCATCCTCGATCAGGAACGGCGCGGATTCCACCGGGTGCTGCGCGTTCTCCTGTACGTAACCATATTCGGGGCGGCATTGCTGACGTTCGGGTGAGAGTCACCGGGCGCGTCTCCATCGGCGGCCTGCGTACGTGGGCTGAGCAGAGATGCCGCGCGTGGACAAAGATCAACACAGGTTGCAGTCTGGGCTGTAGTCCCTCTGGATACCTCCCCGTTCCATCAAGACCGCCCAGCCACATCGGTCCACATGGAACGTGCTGGAACGATCAAGCTCCTAGCTGCTAATGCGGTTCGGTGGCAACACCATCCGGGGTTCAAATCCCCGATCCTCCGCGTGTGAAAGGCCCTCTCCCAGATCTTGGGGAGAGGGCCTTTCGATCTTCGAGGGCGTCATAACTGCAGTGCTAGTTGCAACGGCTCGTGCTGTGACCGGTCGGCCAGAGCCGTGGAAAGCAGAAACTGCGATGGCCCGGGATGTCTGTCTCGGGCGATGCTGTACCGGTGTCGTCGTTGCTGACCGCTGCGGAGTATGAACGTACGGCTGCCATGCTGCGAGGCAGACGTATCCACAGGGTCGTCTACTACCCCTTGATGGTCGGGGAGGACGGTTGCGACGTCGAGGAGTGGGACTTTGGGACGTGGCACCAGCCCACCATGGGGGTGGAGCTGTCCACCGACGATGGCGCCTGCTTCTCGGCCGTGTGGGGCAGCAGCTTCGACCACTTCGGGCTTGAAGTCTTCCCTGAGCCGATGACCGCTCACCTGCGGATGATCGGGGAGCCAGGCGGGTCGGCGGCGGTGGACGTGACCGATCACCCACACTGGTCGAGCATCGCCGGCAGAAAACTCACCCGCGTCGATATCGCCTGGTCCCAGGACCCAGAGAGCGACCTCCGGACGCCGAATGCGATCAGGTTGTGCTCGCGGGAGAAGGCCGTGTGGATAGCCGCCGGGAGCCTGGCGGAATGGCCGCCAACCGAGGTCTGTCACCTGGGCACCGACGATGTCATGGTCGTCTTCACCGCCGAGTTCGCGGCCAAGGTAGGCATTCCCTCTGTCGGCTAACCGGCCGGGGGCTGGCTGGCCACTGGCTCCCGCGAACACATCCCGCGTGATCTTTTCCGGTCACATTACTGGGGATTGCCCCAGAGAGCGGAGGCGAGCCGCTCCCCCGCATCGCGCATCAGGGGTGTGGATACGTGGGTGTAGCGCTCGGTGGCGGTCACTCTGGTGTGGCCAAGGACTTGCTGAACGACCCGGATATTCACACCCTGCTCGATGAGGAGCGTCGCGGCTGTGTGCCGTGCATCGTGCACTCGGACGTCCCGGACGCCGGCCTGCTTGAGGATGGCCTTCCGTTGCTTCCAGTCCTCGGTGCGCTCGATGGGAGTTCCGTGCTTGGTCGCGAACACCAGGTTGTGGTCTTCCCATCGGTCTCCGGCCTTCTCCCGCTCGGCGTCTTGTATCTCGCGGTGTGCCTTGAGCCGGGCGAGGAGTTCTGGCGGGCACTGGAGGGTGAGCTTGCTCTTGCCCTTACGCTGACGGAAGACCAGGCCGCGGGCCTGCCCGCCGTCGACGTCGAACGGGCCCTGAACGCCCTCCGGTGATCGGCTATCCATGCCAAGATCACAGGTCGCCGCGCTCCTGGACGAGGCGGCCGCCCGCTGTCCAAGGGCACGGTAACCGCCACGGTGTTCGTCAACGTCAACCACGACCACCAGTTCGTGTACGGCGAAGCCGGCGTGATCGTCACCTGCTTCGCGCCGGACCAGCCAGGCCACCACTCCGGCGCCGACCCCGACCGCCTGCTGTCACCGCTTTCCGTGTCGGGCGGGTCGAGGACCAGCGCGTTCCAGGAAGACCGCGGAGGGATGGTCAGTAGCGCCCGCCACGGGTTCCACCGATGATTTCTTGCCAGCTGCAGGGTCAGTACGGCCATGACTGATGTGAACAAGCCGCCGGTCGTCTCCCGCCGGGAGTGGCTGGCCGCAATCGACACCCTGCGCGTCCGGGAGAAGGCGCACACCCGCGAGGGCGACGCGATCGCCGCCGCCCGGAGACGGCTGCCCATGACCGAGGTGGACCCGTCGGCCCCGCTCGCCGGAGACAAGGGGCACGTCCCCCTGATCGACGTCTTCGAGGGCCGCACCCAGCTATTCGTGTCGTATCACATGTGGCACGACGGCCACATCACCGCCGACCAGTGCGAGGGCTGCACCTTCTTTACCGGCCAGGTCCGCGAACTGTCCTATCTGCACCAGCGTGACGTCACCTTCGCCGTCTTCTGCCAGGGCCCCTACGAGGAATCCGACCGCTACCGCCGCTTCATGGGCTGGGACATGCCCTGGTACTCAGTACCCGCCGAGTCGCACGAACGACTCGTCGCCGGCCGCCACTTCGGGATGAAGGCGAGCTACCTCCGCGATGGGGACCGCGTCTACGAGACATACTGGACCACCGGCCGCGGCGTCGAACCCATGGCGCCGTCCTACGGCATCCTCGACATGACCGTCTACGGACGGCAGGAGACCTGGGAGGACTCCCCGTCCGGCTGGCCGCAGCCGTACGAGACGCTCGGCCAGCAGTTCCGCAAGGACGGACGGCCGACCGCGCAATGGGCACGGATCGCCGCCGGCCACGACGACGACCTCCACAGCGGACAGCCCAGCACAGGCACGGACAGCTCAGGCTGCTGCTCGTGAACCCAAGCCCGACGCTCGTCGCGGCGGAGTGACGGCCACCCTTACGGCGATTCGGCCGCCGGTTGGGCGGGGTCAGGGGCCGGGCATCGGCAGCAGGGCCAGGTGGTCGCTGGTCACCAGGTTGAACTTCAGCGCGAGGGAGACCAGGGCGTGGCGCTGCCAGTCGGCCTTGCCCTCGCCGCCCTGCGGGCTTTTGACATGGAGCTTGTTCTCGGCCAGGTAACCGATGTGGAAGCCGATGGCGGTCCGGCTCAGTCCCAGGTCGGGGAGCCTTTCGATGATCTCGGGGATCGTCGGTATGCGGGAGGTCGACGGGTCGCGCAGGCGTGGCTCACACAGTGCCACCAGGATGCGGAAATACTTGGCGTTCTGGTCGAGGGGGTAGGCGACCTGTGTGGCCGTACCGCCGTCCGTGTCGGGTGACGGCACATGGACGTGCTGCGGCGCGAACACCAGGAACGAGATCGTGCCGTCGACCGCGGGCAGGCACACTCGGGAGAACTCGAACGGGATCGGCGCGCCCATCCGGCCCGGCGGTACCTTCACGAACTCTCCGCCCCCCTCGGGGTTCTCCACGACGTACGTCTTCGACGTGCTGAGGTTGGAGAGCAGCCAGTAGTCGCCCACTGCGCCGATCTTGCCGGCCCGGCGGGAGACCGCGGGGTCGTCGAGCACGATGTCCACTGGGGAGCCGGGAGTCCCGCGCCCGAAGAACGCCTGCTCTCCGGGCGCGAGCTCCAGCGAGTACGGCCGGTCGCCGGTCGGCGCCGCCGCCATCTGGATCAAGATCGTGCTGTGCATCGGCGGGACCCTACTCGCATGCCGGTGAAGCCGTCCAGGTCATTCGGGCAGTGGCTTGCCGACCCGGCACGTGCGCAGGCCGGCGTCGGGCTCGTTGTTGCCGCCGCCGCGGAAGTACACCTCGCTGACGTATCCCCACTGGTTGTTGTCGGCCATGGTGGAGGCCCACCAGTAGTTGCGGTAGCCGCCCAGCTTGTAACCGGCGCCGGTCTTCTGGCACAGGTACCAGTCGTTCCCGGCCGGGTTGATGTAGCCGACGATCCTGCCCTTCGCGGGTGACGCGTAGACCGGGATGCTCCCGCCCGGTGACCAGTCGGGGCAGTTCTGGACCGTAAGGCCGTTGTGCTGGTACCGCTTGCCGCACGGCTGTGCGTCTCCCGCGGCGGCTGCGTGCGCGGCCGGAGCGGCCGCGGCCAGGGTCGCCAGCGCGAACGACATGGCGATCGCGGCCTGTCGAATGCTCATGATGATTCCCTCCCCGTTTCGGTGTCGCTGCGTCGATCCTGCGGGCGGAGAGCGGATTCCGTAACCTGGTAGCTGCCAGGGCACGTGGACGAAGCCCTGACCATCGGCCATGATGAGCTGAATGACGGCTCCTTCCCACGCAGGTCGTTACCGGATCGAGCAGCTCATCGGCGTCGGGGGTTTCGCCACCGTCCATCTGGCCCACGACGACGAGTTGCGCTCGCCGGTGGCGGTCAAGATCCTCGCAGAGAACTGGGCCCGGCAGGCCGACGTGCGCGAGCGCTTCCTCCAGGAGGCGCGCCTGCTGCGCAGGGCCGACTCCCACCTGCTCGTGCAGGTCTTCGACATCGGCGAGCTCGACGACGGCAGGCCGTACTTCGTGATGACGTACGCCGATCGCGGCACCCTGGAGGAGCGCCTGGCCGGCCGGCTGTTCACCGTCGATGAGACGCTCGGCTTGATGCGCGACATCTGCCAGGGCGTGGCCGTGCTGCACAGCATCGGGGTCGTGCACCGCGACCTGAAACCGTCGAACGTGCTGTTCTGCTCGCGGCCGGAGGGCGGTGAGCGGGTGATGGTGGCCGACCTCGGTATCGCCAGGTCGACCGACCACCTGAGCGGGCTGACGCTGCCGGCGGGCTCACCCGGCTACCAGGCCCCGGAGCAGCTCTACTTCGACGGGGCGCCGGACGCGCGCGCCGACGTGCACGGCCTGGGGGCGCTGACGTATCACATGCTCACCGGCCAGGTGCCCGCCAAGCCGGAGCAGCGGGTGCCACCGAGTGCGCTGCGGCCCGAGGTGCCGGAGGTGATCGACGCCGCGGTGATGCGCGCCCTGGATCTCGACAGGGAGGCGCGGTGGAACGACGCCGCCGCCTATGCCGCGGCCCTGTCGTCGTCGACGACCGTCACCCCGCCGGAGACTCCGCCCGGAGCGGCCCCAGCCGAATCGGTCCCGTCCGAATCGGTCCCGTCCGAATCGGTCCCGTCCGAATCGGTCCCGTCCGGAGCGGTCCCGTCCGAGAGCGAGCTGCCGCGCGAGGGGCGCAGGCCGGGGCGGCGGATCGCGATCGTCGGTGGCACGGCGGCAGCCGTCGTTGCGGCAGCGGCCGTCACCGCCGTGGTCGTCAACAGTGCCCAGAGCCCCGATTCGCCCGGCGGTATCGATGCGACGACGAGCCCGCCGCCCGCGAACGCCGATACCAGCACCTGGCTGCGCGACGACTCCGACATCCCCCGCCAGTATCGCGGGCCGATCGTCCAGGCGGGCACGTACTGCGAGCTGCCCGGCCTGAGCCCCGCCCTGATCGCCGCGATGCTCAAGGCGGAGTCGGGCTACGATCCCGGCCTGTCCGATCCTGAGAACAACGAGTACGGCATCGCCCGGTGGACACCCGAGGTGCTGTGGCACTGGCAGCCGGGCGGCCTGCAGAGTCCGAAGCCCACGCCGCCGCTCAGCCCCGAGCCGTCGATCGTGTCGATGGGGCGGTTCATGTGCACCCTGGGCCCTCGGGTCCAGGATCTGCCCGGCGACCCTGCGCTGAAGCTCGCCGCCCTCTACCGCAGCGGCGTCGACCCGCTGAAGCGGGCGGGCGGCATCCCCGAGCGGTGGCGCGCATACACCGACAAGGTCTCTCGCTACATGCGCGAGTACCAGCCGGCCTGAGCGTGACACCGTTGAAGTACTGCAGCCGCACGCCAGTGAGATACAAGCACGACCGCCTAGCGTCGTGCCCATGCGAAGAGTGGGCGTGGCGCTGGCGGCGCTGCTGGTCCTGACGGGGTGTGCGCGAGAGGCCGCCGACGAACGCCCCCAGGGCGCGCCGTCACCGAGTGCCTCAGGAACGTCCGGTACCACCAGAAACAGGCTGCTGGGCGCGCTGGCCGACGTCTCTGGCGAGGGGCCCGCTGCGGCGTACCTCGAATACGGCGAACCGGCCTGGTGGCGCCGCTTCGGCGGCTCCGGCGATAGGCGCCGATGGCTGCCCGCGGCCGGTTCCGGTCTCGGGAGCTTGGCCCATGCCGCGGCGGCGCTGCCGAAGACCACGGGTATGACGCCCGAGGCGGGTGCGCGGGCGATCGCGATCGGCGTGCCGCCGCAGCAGGCATTCCGGTTCGACGGCGGTGTCGACCCAGGCGCCGTACGGGCGAAGCTGGCCGCCCTTGGTGGCAAGCCCGGCCGCTTGGGCGGCCACGACGGGTTCTCCTTCGCTCCCGATGCCGAGATGGACCTCTCTCGCACGATCGCCCCTGGGGTGACCAACCAGCTCAACAAGGTCGTGGTCACCGACACCACGGTGGCGACGGCCACCGCCACCGGGCCGCTGGCGGCCGTCATGGGAAGCGGACCCTCGCTGGCCGACAGCCCGGGTCATGCCGCGATGGCCGCCTGCCTCGGCGATGTCGCCGCCGCCACGATCATGGCCCCGTCGGTGCCGGGATCCGTCACGCTGTACGGCGTGGGGCTGCGCCGCCCGGCCGGCCTGGGTGACCGGCCGGTCAACATCATCTGCGTGCTGCCCTCCGCGTCCGCCGCCGCTGAGGTGGAGCAGTCGCTGACGACTCGGCTCACCCCGACGGCGAACACGCGCAACGGCGGGGCGTACGGCGACTACGCAGCGGAGATCATCCACGACCGGTTTGTCGCCGACGGGCGCACGGTGCTGAGGACCGTCCTGACGTTGAACGACAAGACAGACGTGCTGTTCGTCAACCGGCTGCTGTACCAGGGTGAGCTGGAGGCGCTGAGCAACCCAGCCCGGTGAGGCTCCCGCTGATTATCGGGGTCTCGCAGGTGAGGCGCGTCGCAGCTGCGTGAGAGGGCTGTGCATGTAAAATGAAGGCATGGCTAGGAACATGCAGATCCGCGATGTTCCCGACGACGTTGCCGACGCTATCGCGGCACGAGCTCGTGCCAAGGGGCAGTCCGCGCAGGCGTACATGCTGTCCCTTTTGGTGGCGGACGCGCGCCGTTCTCGCAACATCGACCTCATAGCCCAGTTCGAAGGGCGTGACGACGGCATGCACAGTGCTCCGGGGCAGACTGCGGACTTCGTTCGCCAGTCGCGGGCCGAACGCGACGAGCAACTGGCTGAGTCCACCGGAGACTGCCGGTGCTCGTGATCGATGCGTCTGTCATGATCAACGCGCTGGCTGACGACGGAGAAGCCGGTCGCGCAGCCCGTAAGGCCATCATGACCGATCCCGCCTGGATCGCCCCCGGCCACATGCCGAGCGAAGTCGCCCACGTCATCACCCGCCTCGTCAGGCAAGAATTGATCACCCGAGCACGTGGGCGGACCGCCTTCGAAGCGCTCGCCCAAACTGAGATCGAATTGGCAGACATTCGGCCTCTGCTTCCCCGTATCTGGCAACTACGCGACAACATCAAGGCTTACGACGCCGCCTATGTGGCCCTGGCAGAAATGGAGGGCTGCACCCTGGTGACCAGCGACGCGAAGCTCGCTGGCCTGCCCGTGGGTGTCGGCTGCGACATTCGCCTTGTGTAAGGGCTTGGAGACCGCGTAGGCCGGGACGATCTCTCCGATTACGTCAGGGCGTCATTCGAGGGGGATCAGGCGAGCCAGTTGCGCGGCGTTGACCTGGGCGTAGTCGCGGTAGCAGTTGTTCATGAGGACGTGGGTCGCCTCGGCGTCCTCGGCAAGGCGCCGGAGTTTGGGCGCCCACTCCCGCAGTTCCTTCTCCTGATAGAGGTAGCCGAACCGCTCGTGGATGTCCTTGCTCGTCCATTTCTCCGAATGGCCATGGAAGCGCACCACGGCCACGTCTGCCGTGGCCGCGAGGACGGGCGGGATGGAGTCGGGGTAGCCCTGGGGCATGTCCACACTCACGTACGGCAAGCCATAGGAAGTGAGGAAGTCCAGCGTCTCGGCCTGGTTCTCCTTGCTCATCCAGGTGTGGTTGCGGAACTCGACGCAGATGCGCAGCGGATCGCAGCGGGCCTTGCACTCCAGGATGTACTGCTTGTTGCCCTTGCTGATGGGGAACCAGCGCGGAAACTGGAACAGGATCGTGCCCAGCCGGCTCGAGTCGTGGAGCGGGGCCAGCGCCGTCAGGAAACGATCCCATACCTGATCGACCAGCTGCGGATCGAGGTCGCGTAGGTAGAGGTTCTTCTTCGGCGCCTCTCCCAGTTGTTCGCGCAGGTCCTTGTACAGCGCCGTCGGCTTGGTCGGGTGCTGGGTCAGCAGGGAGAACGCCTTGATGTCGAAGGTGAAGCCGGCAGGGGTCCGGTCACGCCACAACGAGACCGTGCTTTCCGCGGGCGGCGAGTAGTAGGACGAGTCCACCTCCACCAGGGGAAACCGGCTCGCGTAGAAGCTCAGTCTCTCCTGGGCGGAGGTGACATCGTCGGGATACCACCCCGAGGCCAGCAGTGTCTTGTCGGTCCACGAAGCGGTCCCCACCAGGATGCGGCCCATGCCCGCACCCGTACCCGAACCCTCACTGTCGAGACGTCAGTCGAGGATGTGGGCGGTGGCGCGGGCGTAGCGGTGGCGGATTTCCGGGACGGCCTCGCCTTCGTACGTCGCCGTGTCCTCCACCTGCCAGTCCGGGGTGGTGAGGAGGGTCGCGGCCTGGTGTGCGGCGCCGTTGGCGACGTATTCGGCCGGTGGCGGGACGGTGATCGGGACGCCGAAGATCGTGGGGGCGATGCGGCGGACGGCCTCCGAGCGGGCGGCGCCGCCGATCAGGAGGACCCGCTCCGGGCGCATGGCCAGCGCGTCCAGGGCGTCGGCCAGGCCGCACAGCATGCCCTCGATGGCTGCCCGGGCCAGGTGGGCGGGGGTGGAGGTGGCCAGGGTCAGACCGTGGATGGAGCCGGTGGCGGTGGGGCGGTTGGGGGTGCGCTCGCCCTCCAAGTACGGCACCAGCGTCAGTCCGTCCGCCCCCGGAGGAGCCTGGAGGGCGAGGTCGCTCAGGTCGTTGAGACCGACTCCGGTGATGCGGGCGGCGGCATCCAAGACCCTTGCGGCGTTGAGCGTGGCCAGCAGCGGCAGGAACCGTCCCGTCGCGTCCGCGAAGCCGGCGACCGCGCCCGTGGGGTCGGCGCTGGGAGTATCCGCGACCGCGAAGACGGTGCCGGAGGTGCCGAGCGACACGACGACGTCACCGGGCTTGGCGCCCACGCCCAGGGCCGCGGCCATGTTGTCACCGGTGCCGGGGGCGATGAGCACCCGTCCCGGTCCGGCATCCGCACCCTGCGCCCCGGTTACCGCCGCGATGACTTCTTCCGCCGGTCCCAGCACGCGCGGCAGCAGCGGCACCGCTCCGAAGGCGGCCTTCAGCAGGTCCGTACGGTAAGCGCCGGTGAAGGGCGACCAGTAGCCGGTGCCCGAGGCGTCGCCCCGGTCCGTGGTGAGGTGGGAGAGGGGTGGGAGCGGGGCGTCCTGCCAGCCCTCCCGGGAGAACGGCACGCCAGAGGTGAGCGCGCCGGCCAGCCGCCACGTGAGCCAGTCGTGCGGCAGGCACACCGCCGCCGTGCGCCGCGCGTTGGCAGGCTCGTGCTCGGCCAGCCACCGCAGCTTGGTGACCGTGAACGAGGCCACCGGTACCGAACCGGCCGCGTCCGCCCACGCCTGCGGGCCGCCCAGCTCCGCGATCAGGTCGAGGGCGGCCTGGGCGGAGCGGGTGTCGTTCCAGAGGAGGGCGTCGCGTACGACATTTCCGGACTCGTCCAGGCAGACCATGCCGTGCTGCTGCCCGGCGACACTGATGGCCGCCACGCCGTCCAGCCCGCCGGCCTCCTCGATGGCCTGCAGCAACGCCGACCACCAGTGCGACGGGTGGACCTCCGTGCCGTCCGGATGCGGCGCCCGGCCCTGCCGCACCAGCGTGCCCGTCTCCGCGTCACGAATGACGACCTTGCAACTTTGTGTCGAAGAATCGACCCCTGCGACCAGCGTCACCCACGAACTCCTAACAAGTGCTCCAGCGCAAGCTGGTTGAGATGCGTGAAATGGTATCCGCGCTGAGCGGCCATGTCGGGATCGAAGTCGTCCCCGGACAGATCGGACAGCGTCTCGCCACGGTTGAGCGTGGGCAGGCCGAGCTCCTCGACGCGGGCGGCCCGCAGGGCTTCACGGACCTCCGGGTCGGCCCGGTAGGTGCGCGCCTTTTCCCGCAGGATGAGGTAGGTGCGCATGTTGGCCGCCGCCGACACCCACACGTCGGAGGGGTCCTCCGTGCGCAACGGTTTGTAGTCGAAGTGGCGCGGGCCGTCGTAGCCGCCGTGCTCCAGCAGGTCCACCAGGAAGAACGCGCTCATCACGTCGCCGTGCCCGAAGACCAGATCCTGGTCGAAGCGGGGGCCGTGCTGCCCGTTGAGGTCGATGTGGAACAGCTTGCCGTGCCACAACGCCTGCGCGATGCCGTGCACGAAGTTGAGCCCGGCCATCTGCTCGTGGCCGACCTCGGGGTTGAGTCCCACCATGTCGGGAAACTCGAGCTCGCCGATGAACGCCAGCGCGTGCCCGATCGTCGGCAGCAGGATGTCCCCGCGCGGCTCGTTGGGCTTGGGCTCGATGGCGAAGCGGAGGTCGTAGCCGCGCTCGCGTACGTAGCCGCACAGCAGGTCGATGGCCTCCTTGTAGCGGGCGAGCGCGGCCCGCACGTCCTTGGCCGCGTCGGACTCGGCGCCCTCGCGACCGCCCCAGCACACATACGTGCGGGCGCCCAGCGAGGCGGCCAGGTCGAGGTTGCGCGTCACCTTGCGCAGGGCGTATCGCCGCACGTCACGGTCGTTGCTGGTGAACGCGCCGTCGCGGAAGACGGGATGCGTGAACAGGTTGGTGGTGGCCATGGGCACTTTCAGTCCGGTCTCGGCAAGCGCTTTCCGGAAGGCCGCGATCGCCCGGTCGCGATCCGGCTCGACGGCGAGCAGGTCGTCGTCGTGGAAAGTGACGCCATAGGCTCCGAGCTCCGCCAGCCGGTGCACGCTCTCCACGGGATCGAGGGGCGCCCGGGTGGCGTCCCCGAACGGATCGCGTGCCTGCCAGCCGACCGTCCACAGACCGAACGTGAATCGATCATCAGGGGTTGGCTCGTACATGATTCGATGCTCCCCTGGCGATCAGTTGTTCACAAGCCCGAGGGATCCCGTCCCACGCTGATCTCCTCGGCGATCTTGCGTAGCTCTGCCACCTCGAGGCCGGGAGCCTTGGGCAGGTCGCGCAGCAGCGCGTCCATGACCACGGGCACGGGCTGGCCGGCGAAGCGGCCCGCAATGCCATGGACGGCCCTGAACAGCGCCTCTTCGGTGTCGCGCATCGGCATCTCCTCGATCGGCTACGCCGAGAACGCTACGGCCTCCGCCCGACAGTTTTCTCGCTATCGCTCCAGCGTGTTCCCGTCGGCGGCGGAAACGATGGCCGAACAGATCTCGTCCAGTTCCCTTACCTGCTCGGGCTTGAGTACGTCGAACAGGGCGCGCCGCACCTCCTCCGCGTGCCCGGGAGCGGCGGCGGCGAGCGCGGCGTACCCCTCGTCGGTGAGCACGGCGAGATTGCCGCGGCGATCGGACGCGGCACGCTCGCGGCGCACCCAGCCGCGCTCCTCCAGGCGCGCCACCGCGTGCGAGAGGCGGCTCTGGGAGCACTGCGCCTGGGCGGCCAGCTCGCTCATGCGCATCGCCCGCCCGGGCGTCTCGGACAGGCGTACGAGGATCACGTAGTAGGCGTGCGGCATGTTCGCCTCCCGCTGGAGCTGGCGATCGAGCGCCTCGTTGATCAGCTGCGTCGCCGCCAGGAATCTCCGCCAGGTTTGCTGTTCGTCCTCATCCAGCCATCTGGTCATGGTCCCAATTTAGTTGAACTCTCATATACTTAGGGCGGGACTCTGCTGAAAGGGGATCACCATGCCGGTCCATCGGCTCAACCACGCGGTCCTTTACGTTCGTGACGTGGAGCGCAGCGTCGCCTTCTACCGGGAGGCACTCGGCTTCGAGGTCGTGATGGGCATGCGGGGCGCCGCGTTCCTGCAGGCCCCCGGCTCCACGAACGACCATGACCTGGGCCTGTTCGAGATCGGCGAGAACGCCGCGCCGTCACCGGCCGGCCGCACCTCCGTGGGCCTCTACCACCTGGCCTGGGAGGTCGACACCCTCGAGGAGCTGGAGCGGGTCGCGGCCAAGCTGGGCGAGCTCGGCGCGCTGGTCGGCGCGTCCGACCACGGCACCACCAAGGCGCTCTACGCCAAGGACCCGGACGGGCTGGAGTTCGAGGTGTCGTGGCTGGTGCCGGCCTCGCTGCTGACCGACGAGATCCTGGCCTCCCGCGCCAGCATCCGCCCGCTCGACCTCGGCGCCGACAAGGAGCGCTACGGCGCCCAGACGCGGGGCGGCGTGGGCGTGTCCATCCCGACCTGAAGTACCGTGGCTGTATCGACTCCTTCTCGTCCCGGAGAACGGTCATGCAAAGCGATCCTGATCACCTGCTCGACGCCATCGACGGCGTCGTCGACGAGTGGGAGACGCTGAGCGCCGACGCCATGCGCTGGGCGCCTCCCGAGAGCAAGAGTCCCGATTTCGTGACCGAGATGACGGAGATCTTCGGTCCGCTGGTCAACGCGTTCTCCGAGGCGCTGCGGCCGGTCAGCGACGCGTTCGAGCGCGTCCTGCACGCCCTGGACGAGGACGACGACTAGCCCGTACGCCGCCGCCGGGCCCGCCGGGGGTAGGCCTTGGCCGTCTCGGCCAGCCGCGCGGAGTGTTCGGCCTGCTTGCGCCAGTGTCCGTACGCGTCCCCGCGCTGCGCCAGCCTGTCGAGCTCACTCATGGTGCTGAGCGGGATGAACGCCGGCTCGGCGTCCCGCCACGGCGTGCCGGGCAGCGGCATGAACGTGTGCGTGTGAATGCGCGCCCCGAGATCGGCCAGATCCTCGGCCAGCTTGAGCGAGGCGGCCTGATCGCTCTCGTCCTCGCCGGGCATCCCGAAGATGAAGTCGACGTTGGGCCGGAAGCCGTGCTCGACCGCGATCCTGACCGCATCGCGCACCGGCGAGGTGTCGTGCCCCCGCCCCGAGGCCGCCAGCACCTTGTCGGATCCCGACTGGGCGCCGATGATCAGGTTGTCGTTGGCCACGTACTTCTTGAGCAGCCGCATCGCCTCCGACGTGACGTGCTCGGGGCGCACCTCGGACGGGAAACTCCCGAAGAACACCCGCCCGCGCGGCGGCAGCTCCTCCTTGACCCCGGCCAGAAGCTCCTCCACCGCGCCGAGATCGGGGTCGGGGCCGGGGGAGCCGTAGGAGAGCGAGGTCGGCGTGATGAACCGGATGTCGCGCAACCCTCTGTCCACCATGCCCCGCACGTGCTCACGCACGCTGTCGACCGACCGATGCCGGAACTGGCCGCCGAACATGAAGGGCGTCTGACAGAAGCGGCACGTATAACGGCACCCTCGGGTGATCTCGATCGGCCTGTTCCTGCCGACGAAGGACGGGAACGCGTCCAGCGGCAGCTGCGGCGCGGGCCTGGTGCGGAGCGCTATCCCGTCCTCGTCCTTGATCGCCAGCCCGGGGACTCTGGTGAGCGGCCGGTCGTCCTGCAGCGCGCGGACGAGCGCGATGATCGTCGACTCGCCCTCGCCGATCCCCGCCAGGTCCCAGCCCGCGTCGATGACCTGCTGCGGCTCCGCGGTCGCGTGCACACCGCCCGCGATGTGCAGCCCTCGGCCGCCGCTCAGCGCCTTGACGGTGGACAGCTCGGCCGCCATGTCCTCGGCGTCCGGTGAGTAGAAGGACCAGAGCACCAGCACCCGGTCGGCCTCACTGGCCGTGATGTGCGCGGCGGTCTCCTCGGGAGTGGTGCCGAGCCGCAGGTCGTGCTCGATCCCCGCGGTCTCCAGGGCGGCGAGCAGCGCATGCACGCCGTACGTCACCGCCTTGCGGTATCGGACCACCACACTGACGTCAGCCACCATTGGACTCTATGACAGGGCTGAGGACGCTCCGTGCACGCTGGAACGTCGCCCTTTCCCGCGCCGGGATCGACGCTAGACTCGTGCCATGCACTGGCGACATTGATGACTGACCAGAGGCCGGCGCGGGGCGCGCGGACCTCCGAGGCGACGAGCACTCGGAGTCCCCGTTCGTCCTCAGCTGGAAGGCCTCATGCTCGTTGCGAAACTTTACGCCTACGCGTTCGTAGGCGAATTCATCCTGCTCTACCCGGTGTACACGCTGTTGTTCATCGATACCGGGCTGTCCGTGGCCGAGACCTCGTCCCTGTTCGTCATCTGGTCGGTGACCGGCATGGTGCTGGAGGTCCCGTCCGGCGCGTGGGCCGACGCCGTGTCCCGGCGTCTGCTCCTGTGCCTCGGCCCGCTCTTGGCCGGTGCCGGTTACGCCCTGTGGATCCTCTTTCCCTCCTATTGGGCGTTCGCCGTGGGCTTCGTGTTGTGGGGCGCTCAGGGCGCCCTCGTCTCCGGCGCCTACGAGGCCCTCGCGTACGAGGAACTGCAGTGTCTTGGCCAGGAAAGCCGGTACGCCACCGTCATGGGCCGGGCCGAGTCCGCCGGTCTCGTCGCGGCGGCGGCGTCGATCGGGCTCGCCACGCCGGTGTTCGCGGTCGGCGGGTATCCCGCCGTGGGGGTGGCCAGCGTGCTGGCCTGCGTTCTCGGCGCCGCCGTCGCCCTGACGCTCCCCGAGCACAGAACCCCCGGCGCCGTCACGGAGGGCAGCTATTTGGCGGTGTTGCGGGCCGGCATCGCGGAGACCCGCAGGGATCGAGGCGTGCTCCACGCGGTGCTGCTGGTCTCCTTCGTCACGGCGATCTGGGGAGCCCTGGAGGAGTTCGTCCCTTATCTAGGCGTCGAGACCGGCGTGGCCAAGGCCGCCATCCCCTTATTGGTGCTCGTCGTCTGGATCGGCGCCACGGCCGGCGGCCTGCTGGCCGGCAGGGCGCAGGGCATGTCCGCCCGCGCCTACGCCCTGACGATCGGAGGAGCGGCGCTCGCCATGGCGGCGGGGGCCGTGAGCGGGCATCCGGCCGGGTTCGCGCTGATCGCGGTGGCGTTCGGGGCGTTCCAGTTGGCCGGCGTGGTGGCCGACGCGCGGCTCCAGGAGCGGATCACCGGTCCTTCCCGGGCCACCGTGACGTCGGTCGCCGGCCTTGGGACGAATGTGGTCACCCTGGCGGTCTACACGGCCTACGGGGCCGCCTCGTCGAGTTTGCCGCATGGCGTCGCGTTCGCCGTCCTGGTGGCGCCGTACGTGCTGATCGCCCTGCTGGCGGCCCGCCCGCCGACGCCGGCACCAGTTCAGTAGCGGGACGGGATCCGCTTGGGCAGAGGCGGCGGTTCCGGGGCCGCCGCCTCCACCGGCTCCTCTTCGGGCGGCGGCGCGACCGGCTTCACCGCCGCCCGCCATCGGGAAGGAAAGACCGAGGCGGTGAGCAGGATGCAGCCGAGCACGGGGGACCAGGTGTGGAGCAGCGTTTCGTAGCCCTGGAGATATTCGGACGGCACGAACGCGTACCACAGCCGGTGGTCGCCCCCCATGCCCATGCGCACCTGCACCGTTACCCAGAAACCCATGAAGGCCAGACCGGGCAGCAGCGAGGCGAGCGGCGACACCCTCGACCCGGCCAGGACACCGACGGTGACCACGGCGCCGAAGAACGCGGCCAGCGCCATCCAGCCGGCGATCGGCTGGGGCTTGTTGAGCCCGTACCCGAGACCCGCGGCGATCAGTGGTGTGGCCAGCAGGCCCGCGCCCGCACCGAGCAAGTGACGAACACCGTTTCGCAAAGAGAACACCTCCAGCAACGGGACCTTACCGACCCGCCTCCCCGTTTACCTTTAAGGCGATAAATGTCCGGTTCGGGACACGGCCAAAACCCGGCCATATCACTGAAATAGGGTCTCTTTGGTATCTGAACGGCCTTCGTACCCAGCCGTTACCTTGACAGCACCCCCACCCGAGGAGTGCACATGTTGAGAAAGCGCTCTGCGCTGGTAGGCGGCGTCATCTTAGCCGTCAGCCTGGCAACCCCGCTCAGCCCAGCAGCAGCTGACCCTGGAGCTCCGGCGTCTCAATCCGCCTCCCCAGCACCCCCCGCCATGGTCGACGCGCTCGAACGCGACCTCGGCCTCTCCGAGGCGCAAGTCGTCACCCGGCTGGCCAACGAGGAACGCGCCGCGGCCGCGGAGTCCACGCTGACCGCCGAGCTCGGCGGGTCGTTCGGCGGCGCCTGGCTGAACGACGACGCCTCCAAGCTCATGGTCGCCACCACCGACCCCAACGCCGCCCCCGCCATCGAGGCGAAGGGCGCGCAGCCGGTCCTCGTCAAGCGCCCGCTGGCCGACCTCAACGCGGTCATGCAGAAGCTCGACGCGGCCCCGCGGCGGGCCACGGCCGCCGCCTCCCTCTGGTTCGTCGACGTCAAGACCAACACCGTCTCCGTCCAGGCGCCCACGGTCGAGGCCGCCGACGCCCTCGTCGCGGCCGCCGGCGTCGATCGGAGCCTGGTCACCGTGGCGGCGACGGCCGAGCGGCCGGGGACGTACATCGACATCATCGGCGGCGCGCCGTACTACATCGGCTCCAGCCGCTGCAGCGTCGGCTTCTCCGTCACCAGGGGCAGCACTCCCGGCTTCGTCACCGCCGGGCACTGCGGCCGGGCCGGCTCCAGGACCACCAACCCCACGGGCACTTTCCAGGGTTCGTCCTTCCCCGGCAACGACTACGCCTGGGTCGCCGCCCCCGGCAACAACGCGACGCCGTACGTACGCGGCTCCGGCGGCTCGCTCGTGACCGTCCGCGGCTCCACCCAGGCCTCGGTCGGCGCGTCCATCTGCCGCTCCGGCTCGACCACCGGCTGGCGCTGCGGCCTCATCCAGCAGCACAACGCCACCGTCCGGTACGCGCAGGGCACCGTCACCGGCCTGACCAGGACCAGTGCCTGCGCCCAGCCGGGCGACTCCGGCGGCTCGTTCATCTCGGGCAGCCAGGCCCAGGGCGTGACCTCCGGCGGCTCGGGCAACTGCACCACCGGCGGCACGACGTACCACCAGCCGGTGAATGAGATCTTGGGCGCTTACGGTCTCACGCTCCGAATCGGCTGACCGAAAACCCCCGCGCAGCGTGCCCACCAGACCCGGGCACGCTGCGCGGCCGTTGTCGCGATGAGTTTTCGCCCGCCGCCCGGTCTGTCCCTCGTACGCGCATTCAACGCACAGAGGAGACAGTCATGACGCGACCCGCCCTGGGCAGTCTGCTGCTCGCCAGCACCGACCCCGACCGCCTCCGCGGCTGGTACGCCGCCGCCCTCGACCCCGAGAGCGACACCGACGCCAACGGTTACCGCATCCTCAAGTTCGGCGAAATCTTCCTGCTCATCGACACGCGGGACGACGTGGCGGACAAGAATCCCGAGCCCGGCCGGGTGATCCTGAACTTCGATGTGGAGGACGCCCGGGCCGTGGCGGCCCGCATGGAGAGCGCGGGCGTGACGTGGCTGGCGGAGCTGGAGGACCGCGACGGCAGCCTTTTCGCCACCGCGATCGACCCGGACGGCAACTACGTCCAGATCATCCAGCTCAGCGAGGAGCACAGGAAGGCGATGTGACGATGTTCGGCACGACGAAAGCGTTCAGCGGGTTCTCGGTGAACGACATCGCGGCGGCGAAGAAGTTCTACAGCGAGACGCTGGGGCTCCGGGTCTCCGAGGAGCACGGCCTGCTGACCCTCCACATAGCGGGCGGCACCGACATCCTGGTCTACCCGAAGGACAATCACACCCCGGCCACGTTCACGATTCTCAACTTCCCGGTGGAGGACATCGACAAGGCCGTGGACGAGCTGGTGGCACGTGGCGTGCGCTTCGAGCGCTACCCGCACTTCAAAGCCGACGAGAAAGGCATCCTCCGGGAGGAGGGGCCGCCGATCGCCTGGTTCACCGACCCGGCCGGAAACATCCTTTCGGTCTTGCAGCCGTAGAAGGCGCAGAAGGGCCTCCCGGGATTCCGGGAGGTGACCGGCGCCTCACTTGGGCACGCGGGCCAGGTTCTGATCGGCCAGGCCGGCCAGCTCGTACAGGCCGGACGGTTTCACCTGCTTGCCGACCACCAGCATGCTCATGACCACGGTGCCGCGCCTGATCATGACGGAGCCGATCTGGGCGTTCTTGTCCCCGCCCGCGGCCGTCGTCAGGTAGGCCCGTGACTGATCGCCCTTGGTGGGCATGGGCAGGGCCCGCGTCTTGTACGAGACCTTCGAGCCGCCGACGTCAGCGGAGTAGGAGGTGCACTGCTCGGGGAGCGGCGCGGGGAACGACGCCGACGGGAGCCGCACCACGGCCTGGGTGATCGAGCCGCGTTCC
Source organism: Nonomuraea sp. 10N515B (assembly GCF_052245915.1). Taxonomy (NCBI): domain Bacteria; kingdom Bacillati; phylum Actinomycetota; class Actinomycetes; order Streptosporangiales; family Streptosporangiaceae; genus Nonomuraea; species Nonomuraea sp. 10N515B. The sequence continues at coordinate 109,181 of NZ_JBQQBQ010000026.1, read as the reverse complement.
GCGGCGTAGGCGATCACCGCGGCCGGCGCCTTGGCGACGTCCGGCTTGGCGGCGTCGAGCTGGGCGGCCCCGGCGCACTCCGGCCGCTCCAGCTTGGCCTCCCGCACGGCGGCCAGCCCTTGCTGGGTGGACTTGAGCGAGCCGAAGGCGCCCAGCTCCGGGCCGTACGAGATGCGCATGCCCGCGGGCGCGGGCATCAGTGCGGCGCGGAGTTGGGCCGCGTCGGCGGACGACGCCGTCGCCGGCTGCCCGGCGGCCGACGCCGCCCCGGTCTTGTCGGACGAACATCCGGCAATCGCCACCATGCTCAGACATATGCCGGAAATGGCCTTGCGCATGAGCCCTCCCCCTTCACTCCAGCGGCATTTTCGAAAACGCTAGAGGAATCGCGGCCCGCGCATCCGTGCAACGTCGCTATTCGCGGAATTCAGCGGTTTAGGAATGATTTCCGATTCGCTATTGTTTGGGCATGCCGACTTAGGGGGTTTTGCCAGACACCTCCGGCTCCGCCCCGTTGGGGGTCGCGCCGTTGAGCAGGGCCCTGGCGAGACCCAGTCCGGTGCCGCCGAGCGTGAGCGCCTTGGCCAGGAGCTCCTCCACGCCCTGGGCGCCGTTGAGCACCACCATGTGGTCCACGTTCCCGAACGCCTTCGCGCCTGCCTCCACGACCTCCGGCCAGCGCTCGGCGAGCTGCTGGGCGATGACCGCCTCCTGGTTCTCCTTCAGCGCCTGGGCCCGCGCGCTGATCGCCTTGGCCTCCGCCAGGCCCTTGGCCTGCGACGCCTCGGCCTCGGCCAGGCCCAGCGCCTTCGCGGCCTCGGCGCTCGCCAGCCCGCGGGCACGGGCGGCCTGGGCTTCGGCCTCGCCGGCGATCTTCGTGGCCGCGCCGGCCGCCTCGCCGCGCAGCCGCACGGACTCTGCCTCGGCCGCGGCGGCCTGTTTGACCTGGGAGGCCTGCGCGGCCGCGCGCAGCTCGGTCTCCCTGGCCTCGGCCTCCGCCTGCGCGATGCGGGCGTCACGCTCGGCCTGGGAGAGCGTGACGGTCTCGTACGCCTTGGCGTCGGCGGGCTTGCGTACCTGTGACTGCAGGCGTTGCTCGGACAGCTGGGCCTCCAGCTCGGCGGCCCTGGTCTCCTGGACCACCACCTCCTGGCGGGCGGTGGCATCCGACAGCGGCCCCGCCTGCCTGGAGGTGGCCTGGGCCCGGTCGATCTCGGCCTGGTAGGAGGCCTCCTTGATGCGCGCGTCGCGCCGGGCCGCGGCCATGTTGGCGGCGGCGATCTGCTCGGCCTCGGTGGCCTCCTGATCACGCTGGGCCTGGGCGATGCGGGCGGTGGCGGCGACCCTGGCGGCGTGCGGCTTGCCGAGGTTGACGATGTAGCCGGTCTCGTCGTCGATCTCCTGGATCTGCAGCGAGTCCACGATCAGGCCGAGCTTGCTCATCTCGTCGGCCGCCGACGCCCGGGTCTCGCTGGTCAGGCGCTCACGGTTGAGAATCAGGTCCTCGATGGTGAGGTTGCCGATGATCGAGCGCAGGTGTCCGGTGAACAGCTCGTGGATCGCGCTGGTCATGAAGTCCTGCTGGTCGAGGAAGCGGCGGGCGGCGTTGGCGATGGAGGAGAAGTCGTCGCCGACCTTGTAGATCACCACACCGCGGATCTGCACCGGGATGCCCTGCTGGGTGACGCAGGCGACCTGGAGGTTGGCCGCCCTGGTGTCGAGGCGCAGCCGCCTGGCGGTCTGGAAGCCCGGCAGCACCGCCGTGCCCTTGCCTGTGATGATCTTGAAGCCGAGGCTGTCGAGGCCCTCGCTCCGCCGGCGCGCGCCCAGGCCGGAGATGATCAGGGCCTCGTTGGGCTCCGCGACTCGCCACACGGCCTTGAACAGCAGGGTGATGACGACAATGGCAGCGATGACGGCGCCGCCGATGATGTAGAGCTCAGGGGACATCGACCCCTCCCTAGACGAGTGCTTTGGCCACGTAGACCGTGCGCGGGGGGAAGTAGTCCACGACGACGACGATGGCCCCGACGGGGATCTCCTCGTCGGTCACGCTCGGATGGGCGTAGAAGGCCTCGACGCCGCCCCTGATCGGGATCATGACCTCGCCGACGAGTCCAGGGCCGATCTTTCCTGTGACCCTGCCCTGTTTGCCGACCACCGGACTCCCCCTGTTGGTGATATTCCGGACGGTACTCCAAACCGGCATTCGCGGTAATAGGCCGCGCAAAATGTTTCTCGAGACGCTGCGCGTCTCTCATCCCATTTGGCCGGACCTGCTGATGATCGCGCCATGAGCTTGAGCCCGCGCGACCTCGGGATGAACCGGCCTATTTCCCGCCGTGACTTCTTCGACGGCATCGCCGTCGGGGCTGTTGTGTCCACGGGGAAAGCCGAAAAGGCCCAGGCGAGCGCGGCTCCGCCCGCGCCGGGCGGATTCCGCGGCGGCGCGGCCCAGGCGCTCAGCGTGCCGCACGCGCTGCGGGACGGCCGTTTCTGGCAGTACGCGGACCCGCCGGAGCCCACCGGCGAGAGCTACGACCTCGTGGTGGTGGGCGGCGGGCTCAGCGGGGTGAGCGCGGCCTGCGAGTGGCTGCGCCGCGATCCCGGCGCGGCCGTGCTCGTCCTCGACAACCACGACGAGATCGGCGGGCAGGCGCGGCGCGCGCTCTTCCATCGGCAGAGCGGCCCGGCGCACGCCGACCCCGGGCTGGCCGACGGCGTGATGTGCGACGCGGAGACCTTCGGTGCGGACACGCTGGTCAGGCTCCAGTCCGATTGGGTGGCCAGGCTGCCGATCGACGGGCGGGCCAGGGAGGACCTGCGCATGCTGCACCGGGAGCCGCCCGACTGGCTTCCGGGACTCTCGGCCGAGGGCAAGCAGGAGCGGCTGGCGGAGCTGACGTACTCGGCCTTCCTGCTGGAGGTCTGCGGCGTGCACCCGGACGTGGAGCGGTTCTACCGCAGCATGTCGTGCCCGGAATGGGGGTACGACACGCGGGCGCTCGGTGCGATCGACGCCTGGGGCACCGGATATCCGGGATTCGCGGGCCTGGGACTCGATGCGAACAAGCCGTCGCGGTTCAACTCGCCCACCGTGAAAAAGCAGTGGGGAATGGCGGATCCGGACCTTTACCTCTTTCCCGCGGGAAATCAGGCATTGGTGCGGACGATGGTGCAACGGGCGCTCGACCGGCCCGGCAACCGGGTGCGCCTCCGGCTGTCCAGCCCCGTGGTGTCGGTACGCGACGGCGCCGTTTCGGCGACCGTGGGTTACTTCGACGGCCACCAGGTCCTGACCGTCACGGCCGGGGCGGTGATCCTGGCCTGCTGGAGTGCGGTCATCCCTTATCTGGTGCCGGAGCTGCCCGCCGAGCAGCGGCAGGCGCTGAGCGCGGCCGTCCGGGTGCCGCTGCTGCACGCCACGGTACGGGTGCGCGACGGGGACGCATGGCGGCGGGCCGGCGTGGGCCGGGTGCGCTGGACCGGCGCGTACTGGTCGCTGACCGAGTTGGAGCCGCCCCGCCGTCCGGGCGGGCCGGCCGCGGTGCACCTGCTGGCCACGCCGTGCCGGTCGGAGCTGGGTCCTGAGGCGGGCGCAGTGGCGGGCCGGCGCGAGCTCATCAAGACGCCGTACGAGCAGTTGGAGCACACGATCCGGGACCAGCTCACCCGGCTGCTGGGGCCCGGTGGGTTCGACCCGGCCGGGGACATCGAGGCGATCACGGTCAACCGGTGGGGGCACGGGAACGCGCCCGAGTACTGCCGGCCGTGGCACCCGTTCTATCCCGACGGGCCGTTCCCCGCGGACGCGGCGCGCAGGCGCTTCGGCAGGATCGCGATCGCGGGCTCGGACTCGGCGCCGGCCGCCCGCGCCGACGCCGCCGTCACCGCGGCGTTCCGCGCGGTGGAGGAGCTGGCCCGATGACGCTCTGGCTCCGGGTCTTCCTGGTCGGGCTCGCGCTCTGGGTGGCCACCGTCGTCGTGACGGCCTGGACGCACAACTCCAACCTCGTCCCGACCGTGGTGCTGTTCGGCAGTTTCCTGGTGCCGGTGACGTTCGTGGTGTGGGCGTACGGGCGGGGCCGCTCACCGCGGGTCACGGTCGAGATGATGTTCACGGCCTTCGTGGTGGGCGGCGTGCTGGGCGTGCTCGGCGCCTCGGTCCTGGAGGCCTGGCTCATCCGGCCGTCGATCATCATGTACGTGCTGGTCGGGCTGATCGAGGAGGGCGCGAAGCTGGCCGCGCTGATCTTCGTCACCCGGCGCATGACCACGCGCGGCACCATGGACGGCGTCATCCTCGGCGCGACCGTCGGCTTCGGCTTCGCCGCGTTCGAGAGCGCCGGTTACGCCTTCAACGCCCTCTTCACCTCCGAGGGCCTGTCGCTGTTCCAACTGGTCGAGACCGAGGTGCTGCGCGGCATCCTGACGCCCGTCGGGCACGGCCTGTGGACGGCCATCGCCGGCGGTGTCCTGTTCGCCGCCCGCGGCCGGCTCACGGTTCCCGTGGTGCTGACCTACCTCGGCGTCTCGCTGCTGCACGCGCTGTGGGACTCGATGACCGCCATCGCCATCGCCATCACGCTGGTGCTGACCGGCCGGCCGTGGCAGTTCGAGTTGCTGCGGATCGGCCGGGTGCCGCGGGTGACCGCGTGGCAGGTGCACATCTTCACGCTGCTGAATTGGGCGGGGCTCAGCACGATCTCGCTGGTCGCGCTGGTCTGGCTGTGGACGGTCGTACGATCGGGCAAGCACCGGCGAGAGATCGCGTCCCAATAATCACGGTAATGAACGTCTTCCTCCCACTGCGCCGGAGCCATAAACGGTGCTAGTCTCCTGTGCGATCTTCCGGAGGTGTATTTACACAAGGTGTGGAAATGCCCCCGACTCGAGGTTGGGACATGGGCTCGCGAAACCGGTCTATTCGGTTCAAGATCTTTCTGTTGCTGCTGCTACCCCTCTTGTCTCTGAGCGCGCTTTGGGGTTTCGTCCTCAACCTCACCATGGGCGACGCCCAGTCACTGCTCCGGGCCGGCACGCTGTACCAGACCCTCGGCGTCACCTCCACCGACCTGGGCTTGCAACTTCAGGCCGAGCGAGTGCGCTCCGCCGAGGCACTCACCACGCGTGAGCTCACCGAGGCGCTCGGCGGCCAGCGCGCCCGCACCGACCGGTCCGTCGGCGAGTTCCGTCAGGCCGTCACGGAGGCCGGCGACGCGGCCGGCAACCTGGGCCGTCCCCTGGGCACGCTGATGGGGGCGCTCGACCGGCTCGGTTCGATCAGGGCCGACATAGACAACGGCCTCAGCTCCCGCCTGTCCGGGCTGAACGAGTACAACCGCATCCTCGACTCGATCTTCATGCTCTACGACCACCTGGTCTCCGTCTCCGACCTGGGCATACTCCAGCAGGCGTCCTCGCTGCAGGCCATGGGCATGGCCAGGGAGCAGATCGCGAGGGAGCACGCGCTGGTCATCGGGGCGCTGGCCGACGGGCGGCTCACCGAGCCCGAGACCGCGGCGTTCACCGAGTACGCCGCCTCCAGGAGGTTCCTCCACGCACGCGGGCTGGCGGGCCTCGAGGTGACGCTGCGCAGGCCGTACGAGCAGATCTTCGCTTCCGAGTCGTTTCAGACCTTCCTCAGCCTGGAAGCCAGGATCGTCAGGACCGGCGCCCCGCCGCCCGACGCCGCCGGCTGGACGGAGACGATCAGCAGCCTGACCTCTCAGCTGGACAAACACGGCCTGGCCGCAGCCGAGGTGCTGGCCGCGCGCACGTCCGAGGCCGCCACGGCCACGGTCGCCGAGATCGCGATCGCGGGCGGCGTCGGCTTGATCGCAGTGCTCGCGTCGATCATCATCTCTGTACGCTTCGGTCGTCGCCTGGCCGGAGAGCTCGGCGGGCTGCGCGTGGCCGCGGTCGAGCTGTCGGAGCAGCGGCTCCCCGACATCGTGGAGCGGTTGCGCAAGGGCGAGGACATCGACGTGCGGAAGGAGGCCAAGGCGATCAAGGTGAGCGGTTCCGCTGAGATCACCGACGTGGCCAGGGCCTTCGGTTCCGTGCAGCGCACCGCCGTGACGGCGGCGGTCGGCCAGGCCGCGCTGCGGCGCGGGGTCGGCCAGGTCTTCCTCAACCTCGCCCGGCGCAAGCAGGGGCTGCTGCACCGGCAGCTGGCGCTGCTCGACGGCATGCAGCGGCGCACGCACGACCCTGACCGGCTGGAGGAGCTCTTCCGGCTCGACCACCTCACCACCCGCATGCGGCGGCACGCCGAGAGCCTGATCGTCCTGTCCGGGTCCGCGCCCGGGCGGGCGTGGCGCAAGCCCGTGCCCGTGATCGACATCGTCCGGGCCGCGGTCGCCGAGGTCGAGGACTACACGAGGGTCGCCGTCGAGGCGATGCCGGTCAGCGCGTTCGACGGGGGCGCCGCGGCCGACCTCACGCACCTGCTCGCCGAGCTGGTCGAGAACGCCACGATCTATTCACCGCCGGACACTCAGGTCCAGGTGCGCGGCGACCAGGTGAGCAACGGCTACGCCGTCGAGATCGAGGACAAGGGCCCGGGCCTGTCGGCCCCCGAGTACGCCGCGTTCAACACGCTGCTGGCCGACCCCCCGGAGTTCGACCTGGCCGACAGCGACAGGCTCGGCCTGTTCGTGGTGGCCAGGCTGGCCGCGCGGCACGGGATCAAGGTGCTGCTGCGGCGCTCGCCCTTCGGCGGCACGACCGCCATCGTGCTCGTGCCGCGCGAGATGGTGACCGAGCAGACGGCGCTGACGGCCGGCGACAGCGGGGAGGAGATGGCCGCGCTGCCGAGCCGTACCAGGAAGAAGGCGCTCGCGGTGGTCACCTCGGGCACCCACGCCGGACTGCCCAGGCGAGTGCGCCAGGCCGGCCCGTCGTCACGGCTCCAGCCGTCCGCGGAGCCCGCGCCCGAGCAGCCGGCCGACCGCTCTCCCGACGAGGTACGCGACCTGTTCTCCGCCTTCCAGCGGGGAACCCAACGCGCCCGAGAAGAAGCCCAGGATGAGGGGGACAAATGAGTGTGCCGACCACCAACACCGGTGAACTTAACTGGCTGCTGGACGACCTGACCGCCAGGGTGGCCGCCGTGCGCCAGGCGGTCATCCTGTCGACCGACGGCCTGGCGATCGGCTACTCCAAGGGGCTGATGCGGGAGGACGCCGAGCACCTGTCGGCCGTGGCGGCCGGTTTCCAGAGCCTGGCCCGCGGCACCGGCCGCCATTTCGGCGGCGGCGACGTGCGCCAGACCATTGTGGAGATGGAGTCGGCGTTCCTGTTCGTCACGGCGGCGGGACAGGGCACCTGCCTGGCCGTGATCGCCGATGCGAACGTGGACGTCGGCCACATCGCCTACGAGATGGCGATGCTGGTCAAGCGGGTGGGCCAGCACATCACGACCAATCCGCGCGCTGGAGCGTCATGAGCGACAGCCCGCAGTGGTTCGATGAGGAGGCGGGGCCCGTCGTCCGGCCCTACGCCCTCATCCGCGGCCGCACGCGTTCCTCCGGGGACACGTTCGACCTCGTCGCGACCGTGCGCGCCATCGGCGACCCGACGGGTGCGCTCGGTCCCGAGCAGCAACTGATCCTGCGGGCTGCTCGCAGTCCCATCTCGGTGGCCGATCTGGCCGTCGAGCTCGACCTGCCCATCGGCGTCGTCCGAGTCCTGCTCGGCGACATGCGTGACCACGGTCTCATCTCGGTGTCGTCGTCCTCGGCCGGAGGAACGCGGTCGAATGAGCGCATTCTCAAGGAAGTGATCAATGGACTCCGTGCTCTCTGAGGACCCCGTCGCGCTGAAGATCCTCGTTGCCGGCGGGTTCGGCGTGGGCAAGACCACCCTGGTCGGATCGATCAGCGAGATCAAACCGCTGCGCACGGAGGAGGTGCTCTCCGACCGCGGGATCGGCGTGGACGATCTCGACGGCGTGGAGGCCAAGACCACCACGACCGTGGCGATGGACTTCGGCCGCATCACGATCCGCGAAGGGCTGGTGGTTTACCTGTTCGGCACGCCCGGGCAGGAGCGGTTCTGGTTCATGTGGGACGAGCTGTCCCACGGCGCGCTGGGCGCGGTCGTGATCGCCGACACCCGGCGGCTGACCGACTGCTTCCCCTCCGTCGACTACTTCGAGCAGCGCGGCACGCCGTTCGTGGTGGCCGTCAACTGCTTCGACGGGGCCGAGCGGCACAGCGTGGACGACGTGCGCATCGCGCTCGACCTGGACGACAACGTGCCGGTGATGCTGTGCGACGTACGGCGGCGCACGTCGGCCAAGGAAGTCATGATCACCCTGGTCGAGCACTCCCTGCGCACGCTGACCTCGGCGAACTGAGGCGCAGCCGAGGTCGGCGTCAGAGCGCTCTGAGGCCGTTGATCACTTCACGGAGCAGGCTCTCGGTCGCCGTGGACGCCTGGTCGCGCTGCGGGCGTACCGAGACCAGGCCGTGCTCCAGCAGGTCACCCAGCAGCACCCGTAGCACGCCGACCGGCAGGCCCACCTCCGAGGCGAGCTCGGCGACGGGCTTGCCCTGGCCCGACACGCAGCTGACCACCCTCCGGTGCTGAGCACTGAGCTCGGCGTGGGACGGGGCGGGCAACCCGGTCGCGACGACGGTCGCCAGCAGGTCGAGCGCTGAGGACGCGGGCCTGGTGCGCCCGCGCGCGACCGCGTACGGCCGGACGACGGGTCCCGCCTCCTCATCGACCCACTCGTGCTCGCGGCTCACGGCTGAGATCCCCCATCCTGGTCGCTGTCCTGCCGCCCGCGCTGCCAGCCGGACTGGAGCGAGGAGAGCAATGCCCTGGCCTCCTCGGGCGAACGCTCCTCGGCGGGCGGGGTGGGGGGCGGCTGCTGCTGAAGCCGCTCCGGCAGGTTGGTCTGCCGCTGGCGGCGGGGCAGGCTCGTCTGCCGTTCGGCGGCCGGCCTGCCTGTCTGCTCGTCGGGGTGCTCGTGCCGTTCGCGGCGGGGGAGGCCGGTCGTCCCATTACGCTGCGGGAGGCCGGTCGTCCCATTAGGTTGCGGGAGGCCGGTCGGCCGCTCCCGCTCCGCGAGCTCGGCGGGTTGCGCCTGCTGTGGCAGCGCGGGACCCCCGCCGCGCTTGGCGGTACGGACCCGGCGCGGCAAGTCGCCGGGCCCCGTGGTCTCCGGCCGGACCACCGACACGGAGATGGACTCGAACTCCAGCGGCTGCACCGGGGTCGCCATGGGCTCGACCAGCGATCCCGGGACGAGCACGATCGCGGTCGTGCCGCCGTACGGCGAGGGCTTGAGCGTCACCTTGATGCCGTGCCGGGCCGCGAGCATGCCGACCACCGCGAACCCGAGCCGCTCGGTCTGGGCGGCGTCGAACTCCGGCGGGCTGGCCAGGCGCTCGTTGATGATCCTCCGGGTGGCCTCGTCCATGCCGAGGCCGCGGTCCTCGATCTCGACGGCGAAGCCCCTGCCGACCATCTCGCCGCGTACCGAGACCTCGTTGCTGGGCGAGGAGAAGGCGGCGGCGTTCTCGATCAGCTCGGCGAACAGGTGCATGAGGTCGGCCACCGCCGTGCCGGAGACGCCGCACTCGGTCATCGGGTAGACGCGGACCCGGGTGTACTCCTCCACCTGGGCCGCGGCGCCGCTGAGCACGTCCTCGATCGGGATGACGCCGCGCCACCTGCGGCCCGCGGAACCGCCGGACAGCAGCACCAGGCCCTCGGCGTGGCGGCGCATGCGGGTGGTCAGGTGGTCGAGCTTGAACAGCCGCTCCAGGGCCTCGGGCTCTTCCGTCTGGTTCTGCATCTCGTCGAGCAGCTTGAGCTGGCGCTGCAGCAGCGACTGGCTGCGCCGCGCCAAGTTACGCAGCGCCTCGGACAGCCCCTCGCGCATCCTGGCCTGCTCGACGGCCGCGTCGACGGCCGTGCTCTGCACGCTGTCGAACGCCGCGGCCAGGTCGCTGACCTCGCTGGTGGCGTTGCGGGCCACCTTGATGGGCGGCGCCTCGGCCTCGATGTCGACGCTCTCGCCCTTGCGCAGCTTGGCCACGACGTCGGGCAGCCTGATCTCGGCCAGGTCGAGAGCGGTACGGCGGAGCGTCGCCAGCTCGCGGGTGATCCTGCGGCCGACCCGGACCGAGATGAAGATCGAGAAGATGACCGCGATCAGGCCGACCGCGCCCGCGATGGCGGCCCGCACCACGATGGCGATGCCGGCGGGCTCCATCCTGGCCAGCAGCTTGTCGCCGGTGCGCCAGATGGCCTCTTGATATTCCTTCTGCACCTGGTCGGCTACGCCCCGCCAGAGCTCGACGTCCAGCGGCTGCCCGGAGACGTAGCCCTCCACCAGGTTCTCCATGGTGACGTACCGGGAGGAGTAGTAGATCTTCTCGAACGGGGCCCGCAGCTCGCTGTCGAGGTTGGCCAGAGCCTTCGGGAAGAGGTAGGTGCGGGCGCCGTCGATCCCCGCCAGCATGTGGACATCGCGCATGTTCGCCTGGCCGTTCGCGGCGATGATCAGGGCGTGCTCGCGGCTCAGCAGCTCGCGCACCTCGTCGGCGGCGATCAGGCCCTGCGCCTGTAGCGAGAGCTCGACGTCCGTGCCCATCGTGAGCCGGGAGTAGAGCAGGTGGACCTCATCGGAGATCTTCGCGTACTCCGTCACCAGACCGCCGGGGGTGAGGCTGCGCTCATCCACCTTGCGCCTGATGTCAGGGAGCCGGTCGATCGCCGCGAACACGCTTTGGAGCTGGTTCTTCATGTCCAGCGAGAGCGCGTCCTGCGTGTCCTGCGACTGCGCCTGCTGCGTCAGGTCTTTCCTGTTCGCGTCGACCTTGGCCCGTGCCTTGCTCAGCGCGTCCGGGTCCGTGACGGCACCGGCGATCCGCTCGGCCGAGGCCAGCCGCTCGGCCTGCAGATTGCCGGTCAGACCGTCGGCGTGATTGATGACACCGGTCCAGATCGTCTCGACCTTGAGCAGGTCGAGCGCCTCTCCCGACGTGGTGCTCGCGGCGAAGCCCCAGAGCGCGACCAGGGAGACCAAGGGGATGACGAGCAGCGTCGAGATCTTGAATCGGATGGATCTGCCCGATGCCATGACACCTGCTCCCGGATAGAAGATCGCGGGAGAGAATAGCATCCGAACGCATGGTTTTAAGATCGACTAGCGATAAATCTGTGATATGTCGGGATTTTTAGGGCCTCGACCTGGTTTGGCGATGTCCTCCGCCGCCAGGCGAGCCGCACCAGCCAGGCCGCCAGCACGGCGAGCAACGCCACCTCCGCGCCCAGCAGCAGCCTCTCCACGAGCCCGATCATCACCCGCTCGCCCGGCAGGGCCACGTACGTGATCGCCAGCAGCCCGAACCCCCCGGCCAGCGCCACCCACTCCACGGCCCGCGCCACGGGCTTCCAGTCGGCATTGGCGGCCAGCCGGGGGACCAGCAGCGCCCCGGCCGCCGGAAGGCTGATGAAGGCCGCCACGGACGCGTACCGATGGATCTGCGCCGCCAGGTCGAGGTCCATGCCGATCGGCGTGGTCGGGACGATCGCGGCCACCACGAGCGCCCCCGACCACACCATCAGCAACCGCTCCGGCATCCCCCGGACGGGCGCCCCCGCCGCTCTGAGGCCCGCCAGCAACGCCAGGGACCCGATCCCCAGGACCGCCATCGCGACCTCCGTGACGCCCCCGCGGTCCGACACGGCGTACTCGCTGACGGTCACGTTCATGGGGTCGAGGTAAGGGTCGGGGCCGAACTGCCCGACCACCACCGCGACCACCGCGAACATGATCGATCCACAGGCGATCAGCGGAAAGAGCCTCTTTGCTGCGGTCATGCCGCAACTCTCCCGCTGTGCCCCCCTTGCTCACATCCGGCCCCGCCCCCGAGCCGTCCCTGACCCGACCCTGACTTCTCCGGGTCTCGCTGAAGGGAACCCCCGGGGGCTCAGATCAGGACGTGGGCGTCCGGGCGGCCGACGAACGAGAACTGGGCGTTGCGGGTCAGCTTGATGTGGTCCGCCTGCCAGGTGTGCATCGAGGCGTCGGCGCTGCGCCAGTAGACGAAGTTGAAGCGGTCCGCCGAGTAGATCTTGACGGAGTCCGCCTTCAGCCGCCGCACCAGCTCGGTGTCCTCGCCCCGGGTGATGTCCGCGAACCCGTACGAGCGGAACATGTCCGCCTTGCCGAGGAACGTGCCGCCCTGGACGAGGAACGAGTAGCGGTGCTCCAGGCCGGGCAGCCGGAGCATCGTGGTGTCGCTGCCCTCGAAGTACGCGTAGTGCGCACCCTTGCCCACCAGCTCCGCGTCCGAATAGTCGAACGCCCGGACCAGGTCCGACAGGTAGTGCTCGCCGTACAGGTTGTCGTCGTCCATCTTGGCGATCAGGTCGCCTTCGGCGGCCGCGATGCCCAGGTTCATGCAGGCGCCGAGCGACAGCGAGGCGTCGGCGGGCAGGACCGTGACGTCCGTGATGCCCGCCATGCGGGCCTTGTCGGCGACCACGACGGGGTCGATGTCGAGGCCGTGCAGCACCATGATCAGCTGCAGCGGGCGGTGGATCTGCCGGGCCACCGACGAGATCGCGTGCTCGATCTGGGAGGCGCGGTTGGTGGGCAGCACGACCGAGATCGACCGGGTCCTGGGCGTCACCTGGTGCCCGAGGTCCTGGAGGATCTGGTCCACGCGGTGGGAGAACAGGTGCTTGTCGAACACCTCGCGCATCGCCAGGTGCCCCATCCTGGCCCGCAGCTCGGGGCTGTTGATCAGGTGCAGGACCTGGTTGTACGACTCGATCGGCTCCCGCGCGATGGGAACGAGGCTGCCGAAGGTCTCCTCGATCGCCCGCGACCACCCCGACACGACCGGCGTCGCGCAGGCGGACAGCTCGAAGACCCGCCGCGCGCACATGGTCGGCGAGTCCAGCACCGAGTTGACGTTGAGGAAGACCTTGTACATCCGGTACGCGGCCAGCATCTGGTCGTACGGCAGCTCGCCCACGATGTGCGGGCGGTACTTCTCCGGCCAGGCGTACTTCTCGTCCACCTCGCCGTTGCGCGCGAAGATGTGCAGGCCCAGCTCGCGTACCGGGTCGAGGACGGTCTCCATCTGCTCGCGGCGCTCGGGGTGCTTGTCGCGGAAGTACATCCCGGCGAACACCACGTCGTGCAGCCGGCCCTGCTTCTGCTGGATCGGATTGTGCACACGAGGCTGGGCGGCGAACTGCAGCACATCAACGCGGTCGTGTCCCAAAATTTCCCGATATTTGGGCACCATGTCACCGTCGCAGGTGAACACGTAATCGAACAACTTGGCCGTGTCGATGAAGAAGTCGAAGTTCGGCGGGTCTTCCTTGTTCCAGAAAACCGTTGGGATGCCCTCTTGCCGGCACCAGGCCACCAGATCGCGCAGGGGCTCCTTGGGCGCGTTGGTGCCGGTCATCTGGTAGCGCCAGCGGCCCTGGTTCCCATGCCAGGCCGACTCGCAGAACAGTAGGTCGGGCCGCTTCTCCGCGAAGATCTCCGGCCAGTCCTTGAGCCCGAACTCGATCTGGTCCCACTCGTAGCGGAAGGCCATCCTCGAGAAGTCGTCCAGGATCACTGCGACCTTGAGGTCCGGCCGGTTCACCGGCCCGGCCGGCCACTTCACCGGCGGCACCTCGACCAGCGGGGGCCGGTTGTTCGCGATCTGGGTCGCCTCGGTGACGGGGATCGGCGGCTTCGGCGCCTTCTCCTTGGAGCGGACCGCCTCCATGATCTTCCCCGGGCTCTTGGAGCCCAGGGCCTCACCCAGCTTGAACGTGCGCTTGGCCTGCGTGGCCTCGAGCTTCCACGTGGCGTACGCGGCCTTGGCCTCGGCGATCTCCAGCCGCCGCCGCAGCTCCCTGACCTCCGCTTCGTAGCGCTCGACGAGCTTGCGCTCCTCGGGCAGCCAGTTGACGGGTCCCAGTCTTTGAAATGCAGGGGGCTCGGGGGTATCGGCCATGGTGGTACGCCTATCGCTCAGCGGAGGAGGTTGTCATGTTACGTCGGAAGCGAAGGCTATTCGGGGCGTTTGGCCTGGGAAGCGGGTGCCAGGTTGTCGCCCTTCAGCCAGGCCGCGATCACCGTGGCGATCCGCGGGCCCGCCTTGCCGTCCCAGAGCACCGGCAGCTCCCCGGCCGGCGTGGCGGCGCCGTCGGCCAGCGCCTTCTCCGCGGCCGCGGGCAGAAGGGCGGGCGTGACCAGCCGGTTCGTGCCATGGGTGATCGTGATCGGCCGCTCGGTGTTGGGCCGCAGCGTCAGGCAGGGCACGCCGAGCATGGTCGTCTCCTCCTGCACGCCGCCGGAGTCCGTGACCACCAGAGCGGCGCCGCGGACCAGTGAGAGAAATTCCACATAGCCGAGCGGCTCGATGACCTTGATGGTCTCGCCGTCGACCAGGCCCGCCTCGGCCAGCCGCGCCTTGCCGCGCGGATGCACCGGAATCACGATCGGGGTCTGCCGCGACACCTCCAGCACGGCCTCGACCAGCTCCTTGGCGGCTTCGGCGGTGTCCACGTTCGCGGGGCGGTGCAACGTCGCGACGGCATAGCGAGCCGGCAGGCCCAGCCGCGCCACCACGGGCGCCGGGTCCAGCGTCGGCAGAGCGGAGAACAGGCTGTCGATCATGGGGTTGCCGACCAGGTGCACCTTGGACGGCGGCACCCCCTCGGCCGACAGGTAGGCGAGCGCCTCGGGGGAGGTGGCGAAGAGCAGGTCGGCCAGCGCGTCGGTGACCACCCGGTTGACCTCCTCGGGCATGCCCCGGTCGAACGAGCGCAGCCCCGCCTCCACGTGCGCGGTCGGCACGCCCAGCTTGGCGCAGACGAGGATCGCGGCCAGCGTCGAGTTCACGTCGCCGTACACCACGACGAGGTCGGGATCGTGCTCCTGGACGACCTCCTCCAGGCCGACCAGCAGGGCCGCGGTCTGCTTGGCGTGGCTGCCCGAGCCGACCCCCAGGTTCGCCACCGGATCCGGCAGGCCGAGGTCGGCGAAGAAGACGTCGGACATCAGCGCGTCGTAGTGCTGGCCAGTGTGGATGATGCCCTGCCGCACGCCGAGTTCACCGAGTGCCCGCACCACCGGAGCCGCTTTCACGAAATTGGGACGAGCACCCAAAACGTGCAGGACCAGGGGGTTCTCCCTCATTGACCTCGCCTTTCATAGCGGAAGGGAAAAAGCGTTGCCTATGGTACGGTCACGGCGTGGCATCCGACGCCAGTCGTCAAGACTCCTCTAAGGTTTCCGCGAAGTCCGCCCGTGCCGGCGTCGGTGGACTTCTCAAGGGCTTCGTCCAGCACCCCATCATCGTCACCCGCGTCGTCGTGACGAAGGTCAAGTCCGATCCCGTCCGCGTGGCCCAGGCCGCCGCCGACGCGCTCCCGCCCCGGCTGCGCCCCATCGTGGGCAGTCTGGCCTGGCCGGCCGCGCGCAGGGCCCGGCACATCGTGCGCAAGCTCGGCATGCGCGTGATCAAGGGGCCGTGGAACGAGGCCAAGGAGCACTGGGACGCCGGCCGGGTCAGCCAGGCCGCCGCCGTGCTCGAGGCCCACACCAAATACCCGTTCGTCAAGCGCAGGGCCGCCTACTACCGGGGCGAGCTAGGCGCCATCAGCCCCAACCCGATCCCGCCCGGGCCCAAGGTGGCCATACTGGAGCGGGTCCAGGGCCGGGTCATGCACCTGGTCACCAACGCGTTGCCGTATACGCAGGCCGGCTACACCGTCCGCACCCACCGCATCGTCACCTCGCAGAAGGCCGCGGGGCTCGACCCGCACGTGGTCACGAGCTGGGGCTGGCCGATGATGCAGGGGCACGCGGACGCGCCGCCGTTCGAGGAGCTCGACGGCATCCCCTACTACCGGCTGCTGCCCGACGGGCACGGCGAGGTGCCGTTCGAGATGCGCGGGCGCATGATCAGGGGCGCCGACGCGGTCACCAAGCTCGTCACCCAGCTGCGGCCGCAGGTGCTGCACGCCGCCACCGACCACCGCAACGGCTCCGTCGCGCACGCCGTGCGCGACCGCACGGGCACGCGGTTCGTCTACGAGGTACGCGGCTTCCTGGAGGAGACCTGGGCCTCCCGCGACCCGATCAGGGTCGGCAGCGAGCGGCACGTGCTCCAGCGCGAGCGCGAGGCGTTCCTGATGCGCGAGGCCGACGCGGTGGTCACGCTGGCCGAGACCATGGCCGCCGAGATCGTCGAGCGCGGCGTGCCCAGGGAGAAGATCCACCTGGCGCCCAACGCGGTGGACGACTCGCTTCTGACGGCCCACTACGACGGCGCCTCGTTCCGGGACGCGTACGGCATCAAGCCCCACGAGGTCGTCGTCGGCTCGGTGTCCAGCATCGTGGCCTACGAGGGGTTCGCCACCCTGCTGCGGGCCGCCGCGCTGCTGCGTGACCAGGGCACGCCGGTCCGGGTGCTCATCGTCGGCGACGGCACCGAGCGCGACAACCTCCTGGAGCTCGTCGGCGAGCTCGGCCTGAGCGACGCCATCCTGCCCGGCAGGGTCGGGCCCGAGGAGGCGCTGCAGGCGCAGGACGCCATCGACGTCTTCGCCTGCCCGCGCGAGGACCTGCGGGTATGCCGACTTGTTACGCCATTGAAACCGGTCGAGGCGATGGCGCTCGGAAAGCCCGTGGTGCTCAGCGATCTGCCGGCCCTGTCCGAGCTTGTCGGCTCCGACGGCGCCGGGTTGCTGGTGCCGCCGGGCGATCCCGAGGCGCTCGCCAAGGCCATCGCCGGGCTCAGGGAGGACCCCGCCAGGCGGGCCGAGATGGGGGAGGCGGGTCGCGCCGAAGTGGCCGCGAAGCGCACCTGGAGCCGCGTTGCCGAGACTTATCAAGCTCTGTACCGATCCTTGGCTGAATGATGACCTTCAAGTTGCCTGTCTCTTGTGACGGTTTCCGTCGCATTAGGCGTGAGCTAGGTGGACTTGAGATAACCTTTGCCACCATGAAGTGTTGTTTCCGGCCCCCAAAGGCACAGCTGTGACAGAAATAGACTTGGCTGTCATCGGCCTGGGCTACGTCGGCATGCCGCTCGCCAAGGAGGCAGTGGGTGCCGGGCTGCGCGTCGTCGGCGTGGACGTCGACCCCGCCAAGGTGGACGCGCTCAACGCCGGCCGGTCCTACATCGATGATCTGACCGACGCCGACCTCGAGCACATGCTGGCCCACGGGTTCAGCGCCACGCTCGACGAGACCGTGCTGACCCGGAGCAACACGATCGTCATCTGCGTGCCCACTCCGCTGGATGAGGACCACCGGCCGGACCTGTCCGCCGTGGAGGGCGCGACCAAGGCCGTCGCCCGCAACCTGAGCAAGGGCACGCTCGTCGTGCTCGAGTCCACCACCTGGCCGGGCACCACCGACGAGGTGGCCAGGCCCTTGCTGGAGAGCTCGGGGCTGGTCGCCGGCCAGGACTTCCACCTGGCCTTCTCGCCCGAGCGCATCGACCCGGGCAACGCCAAATTCGGCCTGCGCAACACACCCAAGGTCGTGGGCGGCTACACCGCGACCTGCCGGGACCGCGCGACCGACTTCTACGCGCAGTTCATCGAGCAGGTGGTGCCGGTCAGCGGCACCCGCGAGGCCGAGATGGCCAAGCTGCTGGAAAACACCTACCGGCACGTCAACATCGCGCTCGTCAACGAGATGGCGATCTTCTGTGACGAGCTGGGGATCGACCTGTGGGAAGCCATCGAGGCGGCGGCCACCAAGCCGTTCGGCTTCCAGAAGTTCCTGCCGGGGCCGGGCGTCGGCGGGCACTGCATCCCCGTCGACCCGTCGTACCTGTCGTACACCGTGCGCAAGCTGGGCTATCCGTTCAGGTTCGTGGAGCTGGCGCAGGAGATCAACGAGCGGATGCCGTCCTACGTGGTGGCCCGTGTCCAGCGTCTGCTGAACAGGCATAAGAAGCCCGTGAACGGCGCCAGAGTCGTTATGCTCGGCGTCACGTACAAGCCGGATATCGCCGACGAACGGGAAACCCCGGCCCTGCCGGTGGCGCGTGCGCTGCTGGAACTGGGCGCCGAGCTCTCGTTCGCGGACCCGTACGTCAAGGAGTGGTCGGTAGACGGCACCCCGGTGCCGCGTGAGGAGGACCTGGCCGAGGCCGTGGTCAACGCTGACGTGACGCTGCTGCTGCAGCAGCACGCCGCGTTCGACCTCGACATGGTCGAGGCGAAGGCCAGACTCGTGCTCGACACCCGCGGCGTGCTCGCCGAGGGCGAACGCGTCGAGCGGCTGTAGCGACGGAGGGCTGCGCGCAGTGCACGTGCTCGTCATGACGGTGGTGCATAACCCCGAGGATGCTCGGATCCTGCATCGGCAGATCCGTGCCCTCGTGGATGCCGGTCATGAGGTCACGTATGCCGCCGCCTTCACCGCCTTCGGCGTCGTCCCGCGTCCCTGGGTCACCGGGGTGGACCTGCCGAGGGCGGCCCAGCGCAATCGGATCTCGGCGACGTGGGCCGCGCGGCGGGTGTTCAAGCGCATGCGCGACAAGGTCGACCTCGTCCTCGTCCACGACCCCGAGCTGCTGTTCGCCGTGTGGGGCATGCGCGGCAGACCGCCCGTGGTGTGGGACGTGCACGAGGACACGCCGGCCACGCTGTCGCTCAAGCCCTGGCTGCCCTCGCTGCTGCGGCCGCCGGTGCGGTTCCTGGCCCGCCTGCTGGAGGGCACGGCCGAGCGTCACCTGCACCTGATGCTGGCCGAGACGGCGTACGCGGGCCGCTTCAAGCACGCCCATCCGATCGTCCCCAACGAGACGTGGGTGCCCGACTCCGTGACGCCGCCCGGCGACGACCGGGTGGTCTACCTCGGCTGGTTGTCCAGGGCCAGGGGCGTGATCGAGGCGGTCGAGGTGGCCAAGCTGCTGCAGCCGTACCGAGTGGCCGTGGAGCTGATCGGTTATGCCGACCCGCAGAGCCGCCCCATGCTCAACCAGGCCGTCACCGAAGGCGTGCTGGAGTGGCGCGACTTCATGCCCAACGACGAGGCGCTCAAACGGCTCGACGGGGCGCTGGCCGGGCTGTCGCTGCTGCACGACGAGCCGAACTATCGGCACTCGATGCCCACCAAGATCGTGGAGTATATGGCGCACGGCATCCCCGTCATCACCACTCCCTCGCCGCGTGCCGTGGAGCTCGTCGAGCGTTACGACAGCGGCGTCGTGGTGCCCTGGCAGGACCCCAAGGCCGTCGCCCAGGCCGTGCTGACGTTACGGGACGACGTACGCGAGCGGCGGGCGCAGGGCGCGCGCGGCTACGCGGCGGCTCGCGCCAATCATCACTGGCCCAACTCGGCGAAGCGCTTCGTGGCCCAGCTGGAGTCCTGGGCCGGGGTCAAGCGATAACGGGTTGCCGCACGTGCGCTGGCTCTTCTTCGTCGTGGGCGCAGTCGTCCTGGCCGTGGTCGCCGCTGTGGTCATCGTCCTACCCGAGTCGTCGGACGAGCCGGCCCCCAAGGCGAGCAGCCCGGCCGCGTCCCAGCCGCCGTCGGACCAGCCGACCCCGCAGGTGAGCGAGTTCACCGACGACTGTGGAACGTTCGAGACCAAGGAGAGGGCCCCGTACGCCGTCACCGGCTACTGGATCATGCCCAAGTCGAACCCCTGCACCTGGCGCACCCAGCTGAAAGAGATCCACGACGTCGGCGGTGACACGATCATCAGGATCGGTTACGGCCTGCAGTTCCGCCCCGTGTCCGACGACGGCGAGATCCTGACCAGGGACGGCGAGCTCGACTCGCTCTACAAGCCCTGCGAAGAGGACGGCCTGACCTGCCGCGACGCCGCCGAGCGGGACCTGAGGAAGGCCCACCCGGACAGCAGGATCGGCCGCACGTACGTCTACCGCACCGACGAGTCGTTCGGGGAGAACGTCTTCCGCTGCCCGGAGATGGAGCACAGCATCCAGGCGGGCAACCGCACCTACTTCCGGATCATCACCCAGCCGGACGGCTCCGACGACGCCACCTGCGACTTCTCCAGCAAGGGCCGCTCCTACGACCTCATCCTGGTGGCCGGCTCGCCCAAGGACAGCCTGACCCAGCTGCTCGACCTGGGTGACCAGTTCGGCATCCGGATCTTCCCGGCGCTGCCGCTGGCCCCGCGCGACCCCAACACGCCGATCAGGGCGTACAAGCACCACCTGGGCGCGCTGACCACGCTGACGCGCCGCATCCTGCAGGACTACGGCGACCGCTTCGCCGACCGTGATTCGCTGGGCGGCGTCTACCAGCCGTTCGAGGTCCAGATGTCGGCCACGCTGGCCTCCAACCCGACGCTCGAGGTGTACGCCGACCAGCACACGATCGTCGAGCAGGAGCTGCCCGGCAAACCCATCCTGATCAGCCCCTACATGGACGCGCGCCGGCGGGTGGGCTTCGGCCAGACGCCCAAGCAGGTGGCCGAGGCGTTCAAGGAGCTGGCCAAGACCGGGGTCGGCATCATCGCCCCGCAGGACAGCCGGGGCACGGGCAAGGTGGGCCTGTTCTGGCCCGACGAGCGAGACACCGAGGTGGACGAGCGGCTGCGGCCGGTGGTCGGGGAGTCCACGTACGGGACCGCGTACCACGGGTCCACGCGCGACTACTACCGGGAGATGGCGCTGGCCCGTGAGGAGATGATCCAGGCCGGCTACCAGGTGCAGCTGTGGGCGAACGTGGAGGCGTTCGAGCCGTCGGGCGAGCAGCCCTGTACGCCTCAGGGCACGCGCGGCAAGACCGACAAGAAACGCCTGGACCAGGCGGTCACCATGGCCGGACGCTACGTGCAGAAGGTCGTCTCCTACATGTGGAGCGACTTCATGACGTGCGGGCAGCCCTCGCTCGAAGAGGAGATCACCTCGGACTGGCAACGCCCGATCGCGGTGGACGCGATCAGGCGCGCGCGCGACATCCAGGACGGCGTGGAGGTCCGCGGCTACAACTTCAAGGACGGCACGATCACCATCCAGTGGTCGGGCGGGGCCAAGGACCTGGTGGTGTCCGCGGTGGGCTGGCTGGATGAGAACCCGCTCGAGGAGTTGCCCGAAGGCATGTCCACCGCCTGGGTGCCGTTCGACTGGGCCCAGGTGCCCGCCGGGGAGTGGGTCAGGATCACGGTCAAGGCCCCCTCGGGCCAGGCCGCGACCGAACCCTTACACGTGCGCATCGCGACCTGACGGGCGTTTCGCGGCTCACACCTAACTACGTGTACCGTGCGGTCATGGTCCCGAGCGTCCCGGTCAGCGTCGACCTGGTCGTCCTCACCGTGCGTAACCACGCGCTGAGCGCCCTGGTGTGGCGCCGCGACAACCCGCCGTTCCTGCGGCGCTGGTCACTGTCGGGCGGCTTCATCCAGCTGGATGAGGACCTGCCGGACGCCGCCCGCCGCATCCTCGCGGAGCGGGCGGGACTCCCGGGCGCGCCGGTGCACCTGGAGCAGCTCCAGACCTACGGCTACCCGGACCGCGACCCCCGCCAGCGGGTCCTGAGCGTCGCCTACCTCGGCCTGGCCCCGGACCTGCCGGCCTCGGAGAAGGCGCACATGAGCTGGCAGCCGGTGGACGCCCTCACGGTCATGGCCTTCGACCACCGCCGGATCATGCTCGATGGTGTGGAGCGGGCCCGGGCGAAGCTGGAGTACACCTCGCTGGGGGCGGCGTTCTGCCCGCCCGAGTTCACGGTGGCGGACCTGCGTCGCGTGTACGAGATCGTCTGGGGCCGCCCCCTGGATCCCAGAAACTTCCACAGGAAGGTCACCAAGGCGGAGGGCTTCCTGGTGGAGACCGGGGCCAGCACGACCCGCGACGGCGGCCGCCCCGCCAAGCTCTACCGCCGCGGCCCCGCCGAGCTCCTCCACCCCCCGATGCTCCGCTCGCTCAAGGAATGATCCCTAGCGCGGTGCGGGCACCACGGACAGCTCGCGCAGCGCGGCCTTGCTCGCTGTAGAAGTACTCGTCACTTCGCGAGAGTGGACGACATACCTGCCGACCCTTGCTCGCCAGAAAGCCCCAACTGTGCCCATATCAGGCCAGAACCCTAGCAAAACGGACATCAGAGGCGGTTGACCAGCCCCGCTCCTTCAGGGATGGCTCTCAGGCTGGATGGGCGAAGATGTCGGCCGCCGTCACGCACAGCGTGTCCGGAGGCGCATGGGTGATCTCGTCCCGCGCGCAAACCGCGAATCGAAGCCCTTCTATGTCCTTGGTCAGGTTGGCGGCCTTCCCAGCCAGCCCTGTGATGATCCTGGCCGCGTTCACGTTCCTGGCCCATTTCGCCTCACCGACCATGGTGGGCCGGCGGGAGCGCCCGACGAGGACCGTCGCGTCGATCTGGTGCTGTCCGTCCGCCTGCCACCATGGTCCGACGGCCACGACGTCCGGCGCTATCTCGGCGGCCCGTAGCCGGAGGTGGTCGCGGAAGGCCTCCTCCCAGGCGCCGCCGAGATGGTCGTTCAAGGAGTCGATGAGCACGGGAAGGATCGTCTCGCCGAGCCCGCGATCGATCTCGGGCATGACTCGCGAGAGGACACCGAGGTAGAAGGCCAGGAAGTTGTCCGCGATCCGGTAGATCTTGCGGCGGCTGCGTCCGGTCTCCGTGACGGGCTGAATGCGCTCCACGAGACGCAGTGCGAGGAGATCGTTGAGAGTCCTGGTCGGGTCCGCCCGGATGGCGTCGGCGATCTCGTTGTGCTTGGTGTAGCCCTCGGCGATGGCTTGGAGTGTCGCCGACAGGTGGATGCCCTTTCCTGCCTCCGTCGCCAGGACCAGGTCGCCCTCTCGGATCATCTTGGCGTCGGGATGACAGGCCAGCCGCGCGAGATTGCGCTCGACCGAGAGGTCGGGTCGCCACCAGGAGAGGTAGAGGGGCATGCCGCCAACGATGCCGTAGACCAGTGCCCGATCCGATGGTGACAACTCCGGCAGCATCTCGGCGGCCTCATGAGGCCGGAAGGGATGCAGTTGCATGGTGAGGTCGAAACGCCCGTAAAGGGGTGCTCGGTACTCCTGGATGGACTGCATGGTCCGTACGGCGGAACCGCAGACGATGATCCGCAGGCGGCTGTGGCCGTGCGAATGATCGAGAAAGGCACGGAGCACGCCCTCGAGCTCGGGGGCTGTGGCGATGAGTTCGGGGAATTCGTCGAGGATCAGGAGAAGAGGCTCCTCAGCCGCTTGCCTGCCAAGGTGGTCGAAGACCTCGTCCCAGGTCTGGTATGGCCGGGTGGCGAGGTCACGCGTGGCCGAGGGAACGACGCAAGCCATCCGCGAGGACAGCTCTTTCAACTCCCAGAGTGGGGTCCGGCCACCGCCGGTATGGAAGATCACCCGCTTGTCCCTGGCGAAGTGCTGCAGCAAGGCGGTTTTGCCGACCCGACGGCGCCCCCAGAGCAGCGCCGGGCGCGGATGGGTCTCCTCCCACCACTCCTGGAGTGTGCGCAACTGATCTCTTCGGCCGACGAAATCCATGAGGTGAGGGTAACCGACATCTTTGTCGGCGACGTCGATGTCGGCGACAAAGATGTCGGTAACTTCAGGCCTTCAGGTCAACACCACGGCGGTCATCGGGGTGTGGAGGGTCCAGCCCACCGTTTCGTACAGGGCCTGGCCGTCCGAGGTCGCGACCAGGATGCCCGTCCGCGCCCCCCGGGAGGCGGCCGTCGACGCCAGCGTGTTCATGATGATCGTGCCGAGGCCGCGGCGGCGGTGGCCGGCGGCCGTTTCCACCTGGTCGACCACGGCGGCCGAGCCCGCCACGGCGACCTGGCCGCGGGCCGCGACCTCGCCGGCGGCCGTCAGGAGCCGGGCCGCCGTGACGCCGGCCCTGGTGGTGATGGCCAGGGTGTAGCCGGGCGGGGCCTGCGGGGTCGCGGTGCGGGCCAAGGGGGCGGTCATCATGAACTCCCGGTCCTTGACCGTCCAGGCCGGAGGCAGGTAGGAAGCGACGGCCTCGGCGGGGGCGCAGAGTTTGAGCCAGGTGCCGGGCCTCGTCAGCGTCGTGGTCAGGTGGTGGAGGACCTCCGGGGTGGGGGCGGGGACGATGTGGCGGGCCACGTGACCGGGTAGGCCGACGTCCACGCGCAGCCCCCACGGTTCGCGTACGGGGCGTGGCGTGTTGCGGGAGATGACCCAGCCGTCGACCCATGCCCGGACTGTTGGGGAATGGGCGGGTTTGAGAACCTCCGTCATAGAGAACAGCCTATTGTCCGCCGGTTACCGCACGATGGGGCGTAGCAGGATAAAAAGGACACGGCGTGGCACCGCCTAGACGTGCCCGGTGGCAGGTAGGGTCCGGGTGTGCGCGTTGAGATTCATGGTCACCGAGGTGCGCGGGGTCTCTGGCCGGAGAACACCCTGCCGGGTATGAGCCGCACGATGGAGCTCGGCGTTCACGCGCTCGAGCTGGACGTGGCGCTCACCGGCGATCGGCGCCTCGTGCTCACGCACGATCTCACGGTGTCCGCGGTCACCAGCGCCGACACGCGGCCGCTGCGTGCCGGCGATCCGCTCTACCCCTACGTCGGCAAGCCGATCAACGCGCTCACCCTGGCCCAGCTGCGCATGCTCGACGTGGGCGTACGGTGGCCACGGCATCTCGACGACCCCTTCGCGTTGACGCAGGCCGCCATGCCGGAGACCAGGATGCCGACGCTGGGCGCGGTGCTGGGGCTGGTGAACGCCTACGAGGCGGAGGGCGTACGCCTGCATGTCGAGCTCAAGTCGGATCCCACCAGACCGGAGCTGACGCCGGATCCCGAGATGTTCACCGAGCTCGTCATCGACG
The DNA here is from genome assembly GCF_052245915.1 of Nonomuraea sp. 10N515B. NCBI lineage: Bacteria > Bacillati > Actinomycetota > Actinomycetes > Streptosporangiales > Streptosporangiaceae > Nonomuraea > Nonomuraea sp. 10N515B. The sequence continues at coordinate 84,373 of NZ_JBQQBQ010000026.1, read as the reverse complement.
AGCTCGACCGGCACGGCAGGCTGGGCAACGTGGCCATCCTGAGCTTCGACTGGCGCATCCTGCGGCACGCCGCCGAGATCGCGCCGGGCACGCGCCGGTTCGCGCTCATCGAGCTGGACACCCTGCACTGGCACGAGGGCGGCCTGGGAGACGACATTCCCGCCGCCGCGCGCGCGGCTGGGGCCACCACGCTCTCGCCCGAGCACGTCATGGTGGACGAGGCGCTGATGGCGCAGGCGGCCGCGGCGGGACTCGACGTGGCCGTATGGACGGTCAACGAGCCGGGATTGGCCGGACGGATGCTGGATCTCGGGGTGGCGGGGATCGTGACCGACTATCCCGATCGCCTGCGGAAGGTGTGGCGTGAGCGCGGGCTCGAGCTGCCCGCGCCGGTCGGTCCGCTCAAGCCCGTAGGCGTCTGACCGCGAGCCCGTCAGCGCTCGAGCCCTCTGCGGTCCGCGCCCGGTCTCCGGAGCTACAGCCAGCCGTTCCTGCGGAAGCCGCGGTGCAGCAGCACGCAGGCGGTGACCATGAGGGCCAGCACCGCCGGGTAACCCCAGACCTGCTTGGTCTCCGGCATGAAGTCGAAGTTCATGCCGTAGACGCCGGCGATCATCGTGGGCACGGCCAGGATGGCCACCCATGACGAGATCTTGCGCATGTCCTCGTTGGCCAGCGCGTTCGAGCGGGCCAGAGCGGCCTGCAGGATCGAGCTGCACAGCTCGTTCGAGGACTCCACCTGCTCACACACCCTGGACAGGTGGTCGCCGACGTCGCGGAAGTATTCCCGCATCTCCGACGGGATCACGCGGCGCTGGGGCAAGGCGGACAAGGGGGCCTGCAGCGGGGTGACGGCCCGCTTCATCTCGAGCATCTCCCGCTTGAGCTGATAGATCCGGTTGATGTCGCGGGAGCTGACGTCGGCGAACACGGTGGCCTCGACCTCTTCGAGCTCCATCTGCATGAGGTCGGCGACCTGGAGGTATTGGTCGACGACGTGGTCGGAGATGGCGTGCAGCACGCCGGCCGGACCCCGGTTCATCAACTTGGGCTTGTCCTCAAGGCGCTCGCGCACCACGGTCAGCGGGCAGTGCTCACCGTGCCGCACCGTCACCACGAAATCCACGCCGAGGAACACCATGATCTCGCCAGTGGCGATGATCTCGCTGTTGGCGGTCAGCTCGTCGTGGTCGAGGTAGGCGACGGTCTTCAGCACCATGAACAGCGAATCGCCATATCGCTCGACCTTGGGGCGCTGGTGCGCCTTGACGGCGTCCTCGACGGACAGCGGGTGCAGACCGAACACCTCCGACAACCACTCCACCTCGGGGGCTTCCGGCTCGTGCAGTCCCACCCAGACGAACGCCTTGGCGCCCTCAGTGGCCTTGTTGTGCTCGCGCACGTGCTCGAGCGCTTCCACGATGCCGGTCGCCGAGACCTTCTTGCCCTGGACGTAGGCGCCGAATTCGACGATGGAGTCGACGGGGGGCACGCAGATCTCACGTGCCGGCTTGGCGAACTGGTGCGCGGCGCGCGACGGCACGGGGTGACGGTTGATACGACGGAAAAGCGTGGACGAGCGCATGGCAGTCCCTTTCCGCCCGACATGGCACGCTCCACGCGCGATGAAAAGTCACCTCAATCAACACACATGCGTGGAGGCACGATCAGGCTGCCGGATTGGAGTGGTCGGGGGTATGCGGGGAGTACGTGGCAAAGCACGTACTGCTGGGATCACCAGGATTCATCCCGGACCACCTCCAATCGCTAGAGACGCCGTAAAGCCGCCTTAACTTACCACAGGCGACTGAACCTAACCGACGATACCGGCCCAAGCGCTCGCCGTTCAGGTAGAACTCGACAAAGATTGTCGCCTGTTCCGGCATGTGGTGTCCTGGAGGCCAGAGCCTGCGCCTGGCCGCGGGCCTGCGACAATGGAGCGTGTGCGCGTTCTAGTCATTGGTTCCGGAGGGCGTGAGCACGCCCTATGTCGTTCGCTCAAGCTCGATCCCCAGGTCAGCGAGGTCCTTTGCGCCCCGGGCAACCCGGGCATCGAGCGGTTCGCGGCCGTCTATCCCGTCGATCCCCTCGATCCGGCGCAGGTGGCCGAGCTGGCCATGCGGCTCCGGGTCGATCTCGTGGTGGTCGGACCGGAGGCCCCGCTCGTGGCCGGCGTGTCCGATGCCGTGCGCGAGGCGGGCATCGCCTGCTTCGGGCCCTCCAGCGAGGCGGCCATGATCGAGGGGTCAAAGGCCTTCGCCAAGGAGATCATGAGGGCGGCCGACGTGCCGACCGCGCGGGCCCGGGTGTGCACCACCGAAGAGGAGGCCGCGGCCGCCCTCGACGCGTTCGGGGCACCCTACGTGGTCAAGGACGACGGCCTGGCGGCCGGCAAGGGCGTGGTGGTCACCCATGACCGCGAGCAGGCGCTGGCGCACGCGCTGACCTGCGACCGGGTGGTGATCGAGGAATACCTGGACGGCCCCGAGGTGTCGCTGTTCGCGCTGTGCGACGGGAGCACCGCCGTGCCGTTGCAGCTCGCGCAGGACTTCAAGCGGCTCCACGACGGCGACGGGGGGCCCAACACGGGTGGCATGGGGGCCTACACACCGCTCCCCTGGGCGCCGGAAGGGCTCACCGAGCAGGTCATGCGGGAGGTCGTGCATCCGACGATCGCCGAGTTGTCGCGGCGCGGACTGCCGTACCAGGGAGTGCTCTACGTGGGTCTCGCCCTGACCTCGAAGGGGCCGAAGGTGGTCGAGTTCAACGCCCGTTTCGGGGACCCGGAGACGCAGGTGCTGCTCGACCGGCTGGAGACGCCGCTGGGCGGGCTGCTGATGGCGTGCGCGACGGGCGAGCTCGGGCTGGACCCGGTGTTCAAGGAGGGCTCCGCGGTGACCGTCGTGATCGCGGCACAGAACTACCCGGTCGCGCCGGTCAAGGGCGACGTGATCACGGGGCCGCAGGAGACCGAGCACGCGTACGTGCTGCACGCCGGCACCAAGTGGGCCGACGACGACGTCGTCTCCGACGGCGGCCGGGTGCTGAACGTGGTCGGCAGTGGGCCCGACCAGGAGAGTGCGCGCGAGGCGGCCTATGACCTCGTCGGCCGGATCAAGCTGCGCGGCTCGCACTACAGGACGGACATCGCCCGATGAAGCTCGTGCACTCCGGCAAGGTCCGCGATCTCTACGAGACCGAGGACGGCCTGCTGCTGATGGTCGCCTCCGATCGGATCTCCGCCTTCGACTACGTGTTGCAGCCGGACATCCCGGACAAGGGCGCCATTCTCACGCAGATGTCGTTGTGGTGGTTCGACCAGCTCAAGGACGTCGTGCCCAACCACATCGTGGCCCGGGGCGACGACCCGCACAGCGTCCTGTGCCGGCCGTTGCGGATGGTGCCGGTGGAGTGCGTGGCGCGGGGCTACCTGACGGGCGGCGGGCTCAACGAATACCGCGCCGGCGGCACGGTCTCCGGCGTGCCCCTGCCGGACGGGCTGGAGGACGGGTCCAGGCTGCCGGAGCCGATCTTCACGCCGTCCACCAAGGCGCCCGTGGGGCAGCACGACGAGCCGATCTCGTACAAGCAGGTCGTGGCCGAGGTCGGTGCGGAGACCGCCGAGGAGCTGCGGCGGATCACGCTGGCCGTCTACACGCGTGGCGCGGAGATCGCCCGCGAGCGCGGCATCATCGTGGCCGACACCAAGATCGAGCTGGGCTGGGACGCCGATGGCGTGCTGACACTGGGCGATGAGGTGCTGACTCCAGATTCCTCGCGGTTCTGGCCGGCCGACGAGTGGCGGCCAGGTCGGACTCAACCGTCTTTTGACAAGCAATATGTACGGGATTGGCTCCTCTCACCCGAATCCGGATGGGACAAAGACTCCGGAAACCCCCCACCTTCGCTCCCCGATCACGTGATCGAGCAGACCAGGCAGCGATACCTAGAAGCATATGAGCGGCTCACGGGGACTCCCTTTAGCGGATGATTCGGCTGGGTCATGTGGTGTTAGCGACTACTGTTGGCCCGATCAAGCCTCACCGTTGATTTCAAGGAGCCGCACGAATGGTCCGTTACCGCGTGCGCGGTGGCAACGCACTGCGCGGAACCGCGTTCATCCAGGGCGCGAAGAACGCCGTGCTACCCATGATCGGTGCGGCTCTGCTCGCCGCGAAGGGCCGCACCGTCCTGCGCAACGTGCCGATCATTGAGGACGTCCGCCGCGCCGTGGAGCTGGCCGAGGCCATCGGCGCGTACGTCGAGCTGCACGAGTCAGAGCGCACGCTGGTCATCGACGCCTCCAAGCTGGACAGCCCGGTGCTGCCCGCCGAGATCGCCAGGCGTTTCCGCGGCTCGGTCCTGTTCACCCCCGCGCTGCTGCACCGGCTGGGCGAGGCGATCATCGAGGGAGTCGGCGGCTGCAATCTCGGCAGCCGCAACCTCGACTTCCACTATCTCGGCTACAAGCGGCTGGGCGCGATCGTGGACGAGGGCGAGACGGTCATCCACGTCAAGGTGTCCGGAATGACCGGCGCCACTCTCTACCTCGACACCCCGTCCCACACCGGCACGGAAAACCTCATCATGGCCGCCGCCCTGGCCAAGGGCACGACCGTGATCGAGAACGCGGCGCTGGAGCCCGAGGTGCTCGACGTCATCGACATGCTCACCAAAATGGGCGCGCGCATCAGCGGCGGCGGCACCGGGTTCATCACCGTGGAGGGCGTGGACGAGCTCCACGCCGTCGAGCACACGGTGATGCCCGACCGGCTGGACGCGGGCGTGTTCGCGATGGCGGCGGCGATCACCGGGGGTGAGCTGAGCCTGGTGGGCACCGGCCTCGACCTGGGCGTGGTGCGCTACAAGCTGGAGCAGATGGGCGTCGAGTTCGCCCGGCAGGGCGCGGTGCTGCACGTGCGCTCCGAGGGCAAGCTGCGGCCCATCAACATCATCACCGACACCTACCCGGGCTTCGCCACGGACCTGCAGTCCCCGATGATGACGGTCGCGGCGCTGGCCGACGGCACCAGCTACATCCACGAGCGCATCTTCGACGGCCGGTTCGCGCTGGCCGGCGAGCTCAACAAAATGGGGGCGAACGTCGAGGTGGACGGCAGCCGGGCCGTCGTGCGCGGCCGCACGCCGCTGACCGGCACCCGGGTGACGGCGCACGACTTGCGCTCGGGCATCGCGCTCGTGCTCGCGGGCCTCGCGGCCGACGGCGAGACGGTGATCGACTCGGGATACCTGATCGATCGCGGTCACGCACATCTCGCCGCACGAATGCGTGCGCTCGGCGCGGACATTACACGAGAGATTTCCGAACACTAAAAATCGCGCGTAAAACCGCGTTGAGCTGCTGAGACCTCTAGTCGGGCGGGCATCCTGAACGGCTTTCCGGAAAAGTCGGGCGTGACATTTCGGCCCCCGCGAGCGATCGTTCCAAAAGAGAGCACTGCAACGGATGGCAGGATGGGACGAACATTGGTCGAGAGGGCCGAAGAAACTCCCCGAGTGTCACGCCCGGGCGCAATGACACCGGACCTCACCATTGGCGTGGTCGGACCCCACGACTTGGTGGAGCGGGTCATGCTGATGGGTCACGCCGCGGCGCCGTTGCCGTGTCGCCTAGTGGCGGCCGCCTACCGCGACGAGCAGGAGGCGCCGGACAAAGTGACGCGGCTCGGGCCCGGCGTCGACGCATGCCTGTTCGCCAGCCCGGTCCCTTATGACCTGGCCAGGCGTTCCGGTGTGCTGACGATGCCCGCGACGTACGTCCAACTCGGTGGAGCAGCATTGGTGGCGGCGTTGGCCAAGGCCGCGCTCGACACCCGCATGGACCCCCAGCGGGTCAGCATCGACGTGGTGAGCCGGGCCGATGTCGAGGAGGCGTACACCGACCTCGGCATTCCCGCCACGGACGTGCACAGCCGCGACGAGCCGGGCGCCACCGGCACGATCGCGGCCTACCACGAACGCCTGGCCCGGCAGGGCGCGACCACGGGAGCCTTGACGTGCCTGCCCGCCGTGGCCGAGCGGCTGCAGGCGGCAGGCGTGCCGGTCATCAGGATCAGGCCGACCTCCGCGGCGGTGCGCACGGCGCTGCACACAGCGGCGCTGCTCGGCGCGCACCACCGGCTGGAGGAGTCGCAACTGACCGTGGTGCTGGTGGAGGTGCCGACGCTGCGCGAACCCGTGCGCCGCGCCGCGCCCCGCTACTGGCGCGACGAGCTGCGGCTGTCCCTGCACCGGCTCCTGGTCCAGGAGGCGAACCGGATCAACGCCACCGTCTGGCCGATCGACGATCACAGCTACCTGGTCACCGCGACCAGGGGGTCGATCGCGGCGGCCACGGACGGGTTCAGGGTGTTGCCGTTCGCGGCCAGGATCAGGGACGAGCTGGGGCTGGCGGTCGAGGTCGGCGTGGGCATGGGGCGCACGACGCACGACGCGGAGTCACACGCGCGGGCTGCGCTGGCGCGCACGCAGGCCGGCAAACAGGCACAGGGGTTCGCGGTGGATCGCGAGGGGCGGGCGCTCATCCCGGCCCCGCGCATGCCGCCGACCGGATCCACCGCACTCAAGCCGAAGGGGGTGGAGGTACTGGCCCGGCTGGCGGCCAAGCTGGAAGGCGGCGACACGGTGGTCGACGCGGAAGGCGCGGGGAAGATGCTCGGTGTCACGCCTCGCACGGCTCGGCGGTTGCTGCGCACGTTGGTTGACGAGGGACTCGCGTGGCCGCTACCGCCCAACCGCACGCCGCAACCGGGTCGTCCGAGGCAGTTGTATCGGCTCATCGTGGAGAAGCTCGGTCCGCGATGATGTCTGGTCGTCTGTCTTGAGGCCCGCTGGCCCGCCGTCCATATCCGTGGACGGCGGGCCTCGTGTTCCGCCACCCCGTTTCCGGTGGCGGGCCTCATGATCCGCCGCCGTGTTTCCGGTGGCGGGCCTCGTGTTCCGCTGCCTCGGTCTCCGGTGGCGGGCCTCATGATTCATGCCGGCCCGCCGTTCCACGCGCGGGCCTTTGGCCCGCCATCAACACCATTTGTTACGGCGAGCCAACGCAGCGCCAACCGCCGTACGGGGCTGGGCTCTGTCCAGGGAGACGCTGCTGACCCGTTCACCGGCGGGCCGCCGCTACGGCGGCTTGGGGGCCGGTTACGGGGTGAAATTGACGGGCCCTGTCAGTCTGGGAACTTGGTCATTGACTCTTGTGAACTTGTTGGTTGACCCGCGTCGATGAGGGTATGTTCACGGACGCCCCCGATCGACAGGATTCGGACGGGGGCACCAATCTTTTCCGGCATGCCCTTGCGCGCCAGAGTGGGCGCTGCGCGGGGCTGTGGGGGTGCTGGGCGGGCCGATCGGCGGGGCCTAATGCCGCGATTAGCAGCCGCAAACTATTCCGCGTACGGGGGCCGTCAGCGTGTCCACCTCGCGGCGCGTGATTCCGGAGGCGGTCTCCACCGGGAAGCCCTCTCTGGCCCAATACTCAAAGCCCCCGAGCATCTCCTTTACCTCGTAGCCCAGCTTGGCGAATTCCAGGGCCGCGCGGGTGGCGCCGTTGCAGCCTGGGCCCCAGCAATACGTCACCACCAGGCTGCTCCTCGGGATCAGTGCGGCGGCTCGGGTGGCGATCTCGGCGGTGGGGAGGTGGACGGCGCCCTCGATGTGGCCCTGGTCCCAGCTCTCCTGGCTGCGGGAGTCGACCACGACGAAGTCGGGGGTCGCAGCCGCCAGGTCGGCGGCCACGTCGGCGACGTCGGTCTCGAAGGTCAGGCGGGCGGTGAAGTGGGTTACGGCGGCGGACATGTGGCTCCTTTCGGGTCTGAAGGGAGCCTGCCAGGTGGGTGCGTGCACCGACAGTGGCGCGAATGCCGCCTGTCGCTAATATCGTGCCAGAGTCCAGAGTCCGATACTCGCGGGCATTTTGTCGGTGTCCCCCGGTAAGGTCATGAGCCATGACTGTGAACACACCTGACAGCCGGGCTCCTCTCCTGGTCTGGGGCGCCTTGGCGATCGTCTATGTGGTGTGGGGTTCGACGTATCTGGGGATCGGCATCGCGATCGAGTCGATACCGCCCATGCTCAGCGGGGCCCTGCGGTTCATCACCGCCGCCGCCCTGCTTGCCGGTTTCCTGCTGGTGCGGTCGGGGCCGACGGTCTTCAGGATGTCGCGCAGGCAGTTCCTCGGCGCAGCTCTCGTGGGCGTGCTGCTCCTGACCCTGGGCAACGGGATGCTGGCGGTGGCCGAGCAGTACATCTCCACGGGGCTGGCAGCGCTCCTGGTGGCCTCGGTGCCGCTGTGGCTGGTCGTGTTCAGGTTCGCCGTGCGCGACCGCCCCAAGGCGCTCACGCTCGCGGGCGTGCTGGTCGGGCTCGGCGGGGTCGGGGCACTGTCGCTGACCGGCGCCGAGGGCGGCAGTGGCGCCGGGATCGTGGTGGTGCTGCTCGCCTCGGTGTCATGGGCCGTGGGCTCGTTCCTGTCGAGCAGGATCCAGATGCCCGCCAACGCGCTCGCCACCAGCGCGGTCGAGATGGTCGTGGGCGGTGCCGGACTGCTGGTGCTCGGCACCGGGCTCGGCGAGCGGCTCGATCTGTCGGCCGTCACCACCAGATCCTGGCTGGCGCTGGCCTACCTGATCGTGGTGGGGTCTTTGATCGGGTTCACCGCGTTCTCTTGGCTGCTCGGCAACGCCCCCATCTCGCTGGTGTCCACTTACGCGTACGTCAACCCGGCCGTGGCCGTCGCGCTGGGCGCGCTCGTACTGCACGAGCCGATCACGACCCAGGTGATCCTCGGCGGGCTGGTCATCTTGGCCGGCGTGGCACTGGTGATCTCAACCGAGCGGAAGGGACCGAAGCGCGTCCTCGAAGACCTCGACGGTGGCGGCGACGTCCGCCTCGGTGTGAGCGGTGGACAGGAACCACAGCCCTCGCGGCACCATGTTGACCCCGCGGTCGAGCAGCGCGGCGTGTAGACGGGCCATCATGGCGCGGTCGGTCCTGGCGAAGTCGCGGTAGTTCCGCACCGCGGGCGCGTCGGTGAAGTACGTCTGGAAAACCGGCCCGGGCCCGTCCACCAGCATCGGGACACCAACCTTGGCCGCGGCCCCGCGCAGTCCGGTCATGAGCTGCCGGCCTCGGGCGTAGAGGGTGCCATAGACCTCCTCACGCCGCTCGTCGAGGATGCGCAGGGTGGCCTCGGCGGCGGCGATGCCGACGGGCTGGGAGTTGAACGTCCCCGCATGCGCGACCTTGCCCGAGGAGATGGCGTCCATCACGAGCGCCCGCCCTGCCAACGCGGACACCTGCATGCCGCCCGCCATCGCCTTGCCGAAGACCGACAGATCGGGACTGACTCCGAGGTACTCCTGGGCACCGCCGGGAGCGAGCCGGAAACCGGTGATGATCTCGTCGAAGATCAGCACGCTGCCGTGGCGGTCGCACAGCTCGCGCACTCCCTGGAGGTAGCCGGGAGCCGGCTCGATGGCGCCGGTGTTGCAGAGCACCGGCTCCGCGACGACGGCGGCGATCTGTCCCGCGTGCTCGTCCATGAGACCGCTGAGCGCGTCCAGATCGTTCCAGGGGCAGATCACCAGGTCGGCGGCGGGCGGCTGGCCCGCGGTGCCGGGGACGGCGCGGGGGTGGTCCTGCGGTCCCGCGTCGTCCAGCGACGGGTGCACGCTGTAGAGGACCGGGTCGAGCCAGCCGTGGTAGTGGCCCTCGAACTTGAGGATCTTGGGACGTCCCGTGAAGCCGCGCGCCAGGCGCCACGCGGCGTGCGCGGCCTCGGAGCCGACGGTGTTGAAGCGGACCCGCTCCGCCGAAGGCACCATCGCGCACAACCGCTCGGCGACGCGGGCCTCCGCCGCGTGCTGGGCGGAGTAGACGATGCCGCGGGCCACCTGCGCGGTGACGGCCTCCACCACGGCCGGCGGGCAGTGGCCCAGCAGCGCGGGGCCCTGACCGAGCACATAGTCGATGTAGGCGTTGCCGTCGACGTCCCAGAGCCTGGCTCCTGACGCCCTGTCCACGTAGAGCGGCACACCCGCGGTACGGCGCGCGTCGCTGGAGACGCCGCCTGCGATGTAACGCTGGGCAGTGGCGTAGAGGTCGCGGCTGAGGTCCAGAGTCCGGGTCATGCCGACCATAAAACGGGGACACCTTGCCCGGCGACAAGAAAGAGAGCAAGAAGCAGGTCGTAAGCGCAAATTTCGGTGCTTGTGGAGGTCGGTGGGCCTTGATGGGCTTACGGACATGTTTCTTGGACGTATTCGGCGTACCCCCTCCAGCCCTGTCGAGCTGGTGGCCCGGCGCACGGCCGGCGAGCTGGTGAGCCTGGCCGATCTCGGCCCGGACCTCGGATCGGATCCAGTCGCGGCCCTGGACTCGTACGGGCTCGACCGCCTGACCGACCTGGTGGCCGACCGCGACGGTCCCACGCTGGACGAGGACGCCGTGCTCTTCGAGCCGCCCGTGGCCACCTGCACGAAGATCTGCTGTCTGGCGCTGAACTACCAGGAGCACGCGGACGAGAGCGGCCTGGAGGTTCCGCCGGAGCCGGTGTTGTTCTTCAAACCGCCGTCCGCGCTCGTGGGCCACAACCACCCGGTGCTCGCCCCTGCCCGTACCCGTCATCTGGAGCACGAAGTCGAGCTGGCCGTGGTCATCGGCAAGGTGACCAGGGACCTGCCGGCCGAGCGGTGGCGCGAGGCCGTCGCCGGATACACCGTGATCAACGATATGACGGCGCGCGACCTGCAACTGGCCAACATCGCCCGCAACGTGCCGTGGGACCAGTCCAAAGGGTTCGACACCTTCGCGCCTGCGGGCCCGTACCTGGCGACGGTGGACGAAGTGCCCGATCCACAGGCGCTGGAGCTGACCTTGGAAGTGGACGGCGAAGTCAGGCAGCGGGCCAACACCAGGCAGATGGTCTTCGGCCTCCCCCGGCTCATCGCCGACCTGTCCGACGGGATGACGCTGATGCCGGGCGACCTCATCGCGACCGGCACCATCGCCGGGATCGCCCCGCTCGAAGACGGCGACACCATGCGGGCGACGGTGGAGGGAATCGGAACGCTGGTAAATACGGTCAAATTTCGGTCCGCCTAAAGTAGAGACATGACCTACGCTGTGGCTGCTCTGGTGGACATCGACGACTTCATGGTCTCCGAGCAGGCTCGCGGGCGGTCATGGGCACAGCGTCAGCTCCGGCACGCCGACCAGGCGGTGCGCGCGGCCACCAGCGGCCGCCCGGGGGCGACCTGCCGCGCACAGCCGCCCGAGGAGTGGCTCGTCCTGCTGACGGGAGCCGATCCCGACGCGCTGATGTCCGACGCGACCGCGCTGGCGGAGGAAGTACGCGCCAGGATCGTCCGCGAGACGGCGTGCACCGCCACCGTCAGCCTGGGCTCGCCCAGCGTGGGCTCGATCGCGACCGAGCGGGACGCCCGGCGGGTCAACGGCTACAAGCTCGTGCTCGGCGGCGACCGGGTGATCGAGCCGCAGGCCGGTGGCAGAGTGGCCGCGATATCCGTCGATGGGCCACCCGTACGGATCGAGCGGGAGCTGACCAGGCGTGTCCGCGCGGGCGACAGCAACGGCGCGGCAGAGCTGCTGGCGAGCTGGGTCAACAGGTGCGCTCGCGACGCCGACCCCCAGACTCTGCGCGACTGGCTCATCGGGCAGCTGCTGTTCGTCGTGGACGTGGCCAACCGTGCCAGGCTGGCCGACGGTTCGACCGACTGGGTCGTGACGTGCGCCCGGCTGCCCATCGAGGACATCGTCGCGGTCGGCGACATCCACGAGCGCTCCTACCTGCACATGTGGCTGCGCGAGACGCTCGGGCGGCTGATGCCCGAGCCGCCACGCAGAGATGTGCTCGCGCTGGCGGAGGCGTACCTGGCCGAGAACTACACCGACCCGAGGATGCGCCTGGCGACGGTGGCGCAGGCGGTGGGCGCGAGCCCGTTCTACATCTCGCACCTGTTCGCGGAGGAGCGCCGCACCACGTTCCTGCGCCACCTGACGGGCCTGCGCCTGCGGCATGCGCGCCGGCTGCTGTCCACCACCACCCTGCCGGTCGACGTGATCGCCGCGCACACGGGCTACCCGAGCGCCAAGGCGCTGCGGAGCGCGTTCAGCCGCCACGTCGGCTGCTCTCCCACCGAGTACCGCCGGGCGGGATTCCGGCCCGGATCGTGACCAGGACGGTGTCTTCATGGACTTGGCGATCGACGGCGGGCAGACGGGCCTGCGGCTCGGCCTGGCCGAGCGGGGGCGGATCCAGGAGATCCGCGAGCTGCCCGGCCTGTCGTACGCGGAGGGCTCCCCGGTCAAGGCCGTGCTGGAGCGGATCGGGACGGGATGGGGGGAACTCGGCACCATCTGCCTCGGGCTGACCACGGTCCTGGATGATCCCGGCAAACTGGCCGGCCACCTGCTCGCCACCGCCCGCCGGGTGATGATCACGACCGATGTGGTCACCTCGCACGCGGGCGCGTTCTCGGGCGGCAAGGGCGTGGTGCTGGCCGCGGGCACCGGAGCGATCGCACTGGGCGTGGGTGACGACATCCGGCAGGTGGACGGCTGGGGCTACCTCTACGGCGACGCGGGCAGCGGCTTCTGGATCGGCCGCCGCGGCCTCGACGCCGCCTGCCGGGGCTTCGACGGGCGCGCGGAACCGGGCCCGCTCACCGAGCGTGCCCAGGCCGTGTTCGGCGACCTGGCCGGCCTGCCCGGACGCCTCTACCTCGCCCCCGACGCGGTGGCGCGGATCGCGCGCTTCGCGGTCCACGTCCTGGAGCTGACGGAAGACCGTACGGCCCGGGCCATCGCCGAGGAGGCGGCCCGCGAACTGGCGGGCACGGTGGCGGCGGCAGCCCGCTGCTTCGCGGAGGGAACGGCGGTGCCCGTCGCGTGGACCGGCCGCCTGCTGCGTGACTCCGGGCTCCGTACCGGGTTCGAGGCGGAGCTGGCCCGGCTGCTCCCCAGAGCGAAGCTCCACCCCCCTGCGGGTGACAGTCTCGCGGGCGCCGCCCTGCTGGCCGCCTCCGCAGGGCCCGGCCGCTACCAGGCGATGATCAGAACGGCGGAACGATGAGAGTGGGATACGGCACCACCGATCTGCCCGTACCGGACGGCACGCCGATGGGCGGTTACCTCGACCGGCCGGGGCCGTCCACGGGGCTGGCCGACCCGCTGTCGGTGAGCGCGCTGACCTGGTCGGACGGCGAGAGGCGGTTCGCGCTGGCGACCGCCGACATCATCTGCGTCAACGAGGACCTGGCCAGGCGGGCCAGGCAGGCGGCCGGATGCGAGCTGTGGCTGGCGGCGAGCCACACCCACGCAGGGCCCGAGACCGGCTGCGTACCAGGCGGCGGGCCGACGCCCGAGCCATGGCTCGAACGGGTCACCGAGGCGGTCGGCACGGCTGTACGGCAGGCGATCGACAGGGAGAGGCCGTGTGAGGGCACGGTGTACCGCGGCGAACTGCAGGGCGTCGGCTCCGATCGGAGCAGACCACGAGCGCCCGCCGTGGTTCCGCTCGACCTGATCGCCGTGTACGACGGCGGGCTCGCCGGGGTCCTGGTGGTCCTTCCCGTGCACCCCACCGTGCTGCCTGCGACGAACCGCCTGGTCAGCGCCGACCTGGTCGGAGCCGTACGCAGGAGTCTGAGGAAGCGGCTCGGCGAGGACGTCTGGGTGGTGGTCGCCACCGGCGCGGCCGGTGACATCAGCACCCGCCACACCAGGCGAGGCCAGGACGCGGCGGAGCTGGAACGCCTGGGTGCGCTCGTCGCCGACCGCTGCGCCGACCTGCTGGCAGGTCCGGGGACGCCGCTCTGGCGAGCCGGAGCGGCCGGCCGGTGGATCTCCTGGGCCACGCGACGCCTGACGCTCGAACCCACCTCCACGACGGCCGACGAGGCGGCGCTCATCGCCGGGTACGAGCAGGCCGCGGCGTCGGGCGACCCGGTCGTCACCCGTCTGGCCCGCAGCAGGCTCGAAGGACTGCGGGCCCGCACCGCACGGCCCGTCCGGACGGGCGTCGACGTGAACGTCGCCCGCCTCGGCGGGCTCGCCCTCGCCGGGCTGCCCGGCGAGCCGTTCCTCGCTGTCGCCGAGCGCATCGCCGACCGGCCCGGCGAGCCGACCCTGGTCCTGGGCTACGTCAACGGGTATCCCGGCTACCTGCCGACGGCGGGCGCCTACCAGCACGCCGAGTACGAGGTGCTGGCCAGCCAGGTGGCTCCGGGCAGCGCCGAACTGATCGCCGAGACCGCACGACAGCTACTGGAGGATTTGTGATCGACCAGAGCGCGTACGCGCAGATCGCCAGATCGGCCGTGGACCGGCTGCTCACCGCCGAATGCGATGCGATCGGAAAGGCGGGCGCGCTGGTCTTCGCCTCGTTGCGGGCGGGCGGGGTGCTCCAGGCGTTCGGCACCGGCCATTCGAGGTCCGTCGCGCTCGAACTCACCGGCCGGGCCGGCGGGCTGGTGCCGGTCAACCAGCTCGGCATCCGCGACATCGCCTACTACGGTGACGCCTCACCACGTGACATCCTCGACCCGAAGATCGAGCGCGAGCCCGGCCTGGCCGCGCGCGTCTGGGAGCTGGCCGACATCCGGCCGGAGGACGTTTTCGTGATCATCTCGAACTCGGGTGGCAATGCGGCGATCGTCGAGATGGCCCGCCTCGCGGTGCGGCACGGGCACCAGGTGGTCGCCATCACCTCTCGCGCGCACACCGCCGGACTGGTCGTGGACGAACGACTGGCGGACCTGGCCCAGGTGGTCATCGACAACGGCGCGCCGTACGGTGACGCCGCGCTGCCGCTGCCAGGCGGCGGCACGGCCGGCGGCGTCTCGACCCTCACGGGCGTGCTGGCCGCGCAGCTCCTGGTGGCCGACGTCGTCGGCCGCTTCCTCGCCGCCGGCGAGGCGCCTCCCGTCTTCCGGTCGGCCAACACCCCGGGCGGGGACGCACACAACGCCCGGCTGCTGGAAAGGTACGGCTCGCGTGTGCGCCTCGGCGACGCCTAGGCCCGCACGAGCCGGTACGGCTGGCGCGGCCGGCCCGCCTGGGTGCCCTTGACCGGGGGCATCGGCCAGGCCAGCCCCTCCTCCGCGAGGCTCTGAAGAACCCGGCGAGCACTACGCGGAGAGACCGACAGCACGTCGGCGACGATCTCGGCGTCGACCACCATCGTGTCGCCGTCGTCGAGGCTCTCCACCAGGCGTTCGAGCAGTTTGGCCGCCTTGGTGGAGACGACGGGCACGCTCTCCTGCCGTTTGCGCCTGCGCACCGGCAGCGACAGCACGGTGCCGTCGCCCCCGACCAGGTACGCGGCGGCGCCACCGGCGTTGCGCGCCTTCTCGACGGCCGCCAGCGCGTTGGCGTCGGCGTCGCGGGCCGTGCTTCCGAGCCCGATGCCGACCTCGACGGCGACCCCGGCCTCGGAGTGGATCCGGTCCATGAACGGCGCCACTCTGAACCCGTCGGTGGCCTGATTGAGAGCACCGACGGTGGCGGTGACGACGTAGCTGTTCTCGTCTCGGGGCACCACCGTGGCGCCCATCAGCCGCGCGTCGGCGAGCAGCGAGCGGTGCAGCGACAGTTTCAGCTCCTGCTGCCAGTAGTTGCCCGGCCCGGAGTAATTGGGCTTGGCGGAGGCGGCGAGCTCGACGACCACGATGGCGATCTGTGCATCCTCCAGCCTGCTGCCGGTGCCGAGCAGGGCGGCGGTGTTGAGTGCGAGGCGCAAGGTGTGGGAGGTCGGCAGCAGGCGCAGCACGGGCACCTTGGCGGCGGTCAGCTTGTTGGCGACGCTCCTTATCGTGGTGAGCGCCGCCGTGGTCTCCCCTTGTCGGTAGAGCTGCTCGTGGAAGGCGCTGAAGCCGCGCGCCGACTCCGGCCGGTCGTACTCGGAGAGGTGCACGCCGGCCGTGCTCACGCCGATCTCACCGTACGCCTCGTCCACGTCGGCGGCGGGCAGCGAGTCGATGCTCACCCTGGACGGGTCGATCCCGTGACTGAGCACCCCGCGCAGCAGGCTGGCGTACAGGCTGGCCCCGCTCATGGGCACGAATGTGGCAGGGACCAGCAGTTCGCCCGCCTGCCTGGCCAGGTCGTGCTGGAGCGGCCCGGTGAACAGCACCACGTCGATGCTGTCGGAGATCCGCAGGAATTTGTCGTAGGTCTCGTGCTCCTCGGCATGCGGCGCGCCGACCAGCCGCCAGTCGGCCGCGGCCGGAAGGTCGGCGCCGATCATCATGATCTCTTCGACGAGATCGTGCGGCCCTACGATCCCGATCGCCACTCTGGACCTCGACTCCGAACGCAGCCGATCCATGATCTTGATCACCCCAGTCCGGATCTCCACTGAAGCAAGCGGGTCATCGTCGCACCGAGCACCGCGGCCTGGTCCTTCTCCCCGAGGCCACTGAAGAGTACCCTCCCCAGCGAGATCCGAAGATCGATGAAGGGGAAGTCGGATCCGTAGACCACTCGGTCGACCCCGACCTCCCGTACCATCCTGGCGATGTCGGGCCCGGTGTTGAAGGACCCGCACACCTCCAGGATCACACCTGGGCGCCGCTGCGCCACCTCTATGGCCTTCTCGAAACCGAGCGGGGTCGCGCCCGCGTGCCCTGCGATGATCACCACGTCGGGATGCTCCGACGCGACGGCGTCCACTTCCGCCAGGTCGTTGTAGGGAGAGCCGTCGTAGGTGTGGGTGAGCACAGGGCAGCCGGTGCGCTGCGCGAACTCCCACACACCGGCGTAGCGCCTGCCGGTGAGCGGGTAATCGTGCAGATCGGGGTGGATTTTGATGCCGCCGAAGCGCGGATCCGCCCCCCATTTGCCCAGCTCGCCGTCGGGGTCCTGCCAGGGGTTGATCGTCAGATACCCGGTGAAGCGGTCCGGCGCGCGGTCCACCGCCTCGGCGGTCGCGGCGTTCCCCGCCGCCGCGTCGAGCTGGATCGCCAGGTGGCTGGAGAGGACGGCGTGCGCCACGCCGCACCTGTCCATCACCCTGACCATCGCGTCCGGGGACGCATCGGGGATGAAGAACAGGCTGTAGGGGCCGGCGTGCGCGTGTGCGTCGACGATCCTGACGCTGGTCTGCGGGCGCCGCCGCCACAGCGCGGAGGTGATCGCGTTCACACGGTCCTCACGGGTAGCAGGTCCAGCAGGGTGCCGGCGCCGATGGCCGCCACGGCCCCGTCGTCGAGCTCCGACCACAGCAGCCGAGTGACCGCCTCGGCCGGGTCTCTGAGCGGCGCGCCCGTGCCGAAGACGAGACGGCGCTCGCCGTAACGCCCGACGAGCCATTCGAGTCCGCAGTGCGAGGACAAGTTGGCCAGGCCCAGGTAGACGTTACTGGTACGCGAGAGCACCCCGGCCGCCTGCCTTAGCTGGCGGTAGCCGAGCGCGCCCACCACAGTCCTCAGTTTCGGGTGTTCGGCGGCGACGGATTCCACCGCGAACCAGCCGGTCTGGGCCGCGTCCACGAACAGCGGCAGCCCGGCCTCCGCGACCGCGCCGAGCATGGCTGTGCAGTCGCCGCCCGCGAGGTCGTAGCCGTGGTCGGCGGGGTAGGCGCGCACGGCGCACACCCCGGACTCCAGCGCGGCGGTCACGAACTCGTCCGGCGTGCCGGTCTCGCCGCAGGTGTCGGGCAGCAGCACCCAGCAGGGGCGCAGCCTGGGCTGATCGGCGACCAGGCCGAGCAGTTCCCTGTTGCCCGTCGCGGGGTCGTGCAGCCACGACAGGGTGTGGCTGACCACGGCCTCCGCGATGCCGAAGCGGTCCATCCTGTCCAGCGCCTCCGTGATCGAGCCCGTGCCCACATCCCTGCGGGGGTAGCGCCCGAGCATCGCGTCAGCGTCGATCAGCATGAACCGTCCAATCTTCCGGGATTGAGGGTGGCTCGTCGCGGTAGGGGAAGATGCCGACGGTGAACCTGCCGTCGCTTCGCCTCAGGCCGAGCGAGTGGATCTCGCCGTACTCGGCGGTCCTGGTGGCGGGGTCGGGGATCCTGGCCGGACCCGTCCCGTACAGCACCTCGTCGGGCGGCTCCAGAGGCACTACGAAGATTCCGGGGCCGCGGGTGCCCACGAATCCACCGTCGTGCTCCACCCACGGCGACAGGCCGTGGATCTGCCAGACCGCCGCCGCGTCGATCCGGTCGGTGACGATCCAGTACGGGTGGTCGCCCTTGATGAAGACGATCGTGCGGTCATGCCGCGCGCTGTAGCCGTGATGGTGCCCGGCGAAGACGTCGGCCTCTGCGGACACGGAGAACAGGTCGCAGGCGGCGCGGCGGTCCTCGGTGTATTCCTCGCTGGGCACGAGCAGCGTGTTGTGCGCCCTGGTCGCCTGGTACCAGTCGTAGTAACCGGGGTCGTCGTAGGACGGCGGGCCGCCCCCTTCCCAGGCCAGCGGCACGCCCCAGCCGGACAGTACGAAGTCGAGCGCCGCGTGGTGGCTGTGCGGCTCGAGCTCGTGCCCCACGTAGGGCCCGTAGTTGATCACGGTGTGCAGGTGCCCGGCGCGGAAGATCGCGTAGCCGCTGGCGTCCAGCAGGTGCGACCCAGGCTCGGGCCGCACGCCCAGCTCCGCGCCGCGCCGGAGCGCGTCGGCGGGCCAGACCACGCCGCTGTCCTGCAGGTGCGGGATCCAGCCGCCGGAGGTGACCAGGGAGGCGAGCCAGGAGTGCATGGCCCGCACCCTGGGGTGCTCGGCGAAGCTCGGGTCCAGCGCCAGCACGCGGTGCACGGCGTCCAAGACCATGCCGTGGTAGCCGGGCGAGCGCTCGTGGTGCCCGCCGTCGGCCCGCACGTCGAGCTCCAGGTGCTCCAGGACGCGCGCCCGGCCGATCTCGGCCCACCGCGGTGCCTCGGGGAGCTCCGGGAAGAGCGTGGCGACGTGCAGGAGCTCGGCGGCGCAGACGAACTGCCAGTTGCCGTGCCGGAACTCGTCGTGCTCCTCCGCCGACCAGCGGGCGCCGCCGAGGATGGTCTTCATCATCATCGCCCAGCACTCGTCGCTGAGCGCGGGCTCGTCCGCCAGCTCCGCCATGGCCCGGGTGACGTGCATCGACCTGGCCCAGACGCCCAGCGAGTACCAGATGACGTCGAGGCCCGGCCAGTCACCTTCGACCTGGTCGCGCGTGCCGTACCACTGCCGGAACAGCCGGTCCCACTCCGCGGCGTAGCGCGCGTCGCCGGTCTCGCGGTAGGCGTGCACCAGCGGCGTCATCCACCGCAGGTAGTGGAAGCCGTACAGCCGCGAGCGCCCGCGCCCCTTGTCGAGGAAGTCGACCTCCGCGCCGATGAGCGCGTCGGCTTCCTCGATCGTCGCGGAGCCGTCCCAGGCGGGGGCGGGGCGGCGCCACGGCCTGGCCTCGGCGATCGACGTAACGCCCAGCTCGGCCAGGAGCGCCTCGTCGGTGATGTGCCGCATGCGCACCGGGTCAACATGCGGCGCCTTCTCCACATATTTCATGAGACCTTCACCGGCAGACCCGACCGGACGGACTCGTGCGCCGCCGCCAGCACCGCAGTGACGTGACGCGAGCTCTCCACCGTGATCAGCGGCTCGGTGCCGGTGCGCGCGCACGCCACGAAGTGATGGATCGCATCCCGGTACGCGCCGGCGGGCACGCCGTGCACGACCCGCTGCAGCATGTTGCGCGGGTACGTGTAGGCCTTGTCGGTGGCCAGCTGGATGTTCTCCTTCTGCCGGTCCAGCTGGATCACCCCGTCCTCACCGACGACGGTGACGTAGCTGTCGACCATCGTCGGGAACGTGTTGGGGTAGATCCACGCCGACTCGAACGTGGCCACCGCGCCGCGCCTGAAGCGGGCCTGGATCTGCACGGCGTCGGGCGTGTCGACGCCGCGGTCGCGCAGCTTGCCGTACCGGGCGGTGGCGAAGACCTCCACGACGTTGTCGTCGTAGAGCCACGTCAGCAGGTCGATGTCGTGGCTGGACAGGAACCACGCGCACGTCGTCTGGTCGGCCCAGCCGATCATCTCGGTCGGCACGTAGATCGTGTCGTCCTTGCGCGCGTAGCCGACCACCGGCTCGCCGATCATCCCCATCTGGTCCTTGGCCTGCGCGTAGGCAGGCACCCAGCGGTGGTTGAACAGGCACATGGCGACCACGCCCGCCTGCCGGATGGCCCGCACGGCCCGGTCGGCGTCCTCCACCGTGGTCGTGAAGGGTTTCTCGACCAGGATGTGCAGACCGGCCTCGGCCGCGGCGACCATCATGTCCGCGTGCAGGTGGTCCGGCGTGGTGATCGACACCGCGTCGACGAGCCCCGACCCGATCAGTTCCCGGTACGTCGGGAACACCGGCGCATCGGCCAGCGGCTTGCGGCAGACGGCGGTGATCTCGGCGTCGGGGTGCGCGGCCAGCACCTCGGCGTGGCCGCGTCCCATGATGCCGGTGCCGATGATCCCGATTCTGAGCTTAGGAGGCAAGTGCGTCATTCCATTGCTTCTCTGCTGTGTCGAGCGCCTCCTTGGCGCTCTTGGTCCCCGACAGGAATGCCCTGACCTCCTCGGAGAGGTACTCCCCGAGCTCGGCGTCCTTGCTGGTGCCGATGGGCCTGTACTCGAGCTTGGCCAGCCCCTTCACGATGACCTGGCGGGCCGCGCCCATCGCGTCGCCGCTCTCGGCCTGGGTGAAGAAGGCGTCCTTGGTGGAGGAGATCGTGGACGGGTAGATCGGCACGATCTTGCAGAAGGCCAGCTGGTTGGCGCCGTTGGCGACGTACTTGAGGAACTCGGCGGCCGCCTTCTTGTGCTTGGAGGCCTTGGGGATGGAGAAGGCCTGCTGGGCCAGGAGGAGGTAGTTGCCGGTGTTCATCTGGACCGGCTCGGTGATGACCAGGTCCTTGTAGACGTCGGGCGCGTTCTTCTGGATGTTGAGCAGCTCGGCGGCGTTGGCCGTCGGCTTGAAGGCGACCTGCTCGTTCTCCAGGCTCTGGGGCAGATTCCGGATGTCCTTGGAGATCGCGCCCGGCGCGATGCCGCTCTTGTAGCTCTTCTTGAACTTCTCCAGGATCTCCACGGCCTGTGGCGTGTTGAACTCGGCCTTCTTCTTGTCCGCCGACAGCAGGCTGATGCCGTAGTAGCGGAGCACGTTGTGGTCCGGGATGATGTTGGAGCCGTAGACCTTGGTCTCCTTGTAGACCTTGTCGCCCAACTCCAGTGCCTCGTCGTAGGACTTCGGCGGGGCGGCCTCGTCGAAGCCGGCCTTGCTCACCACGGACTTGCGGTACATCGCCACCGGAGCGCCGCCGTTGTACCAGGGCACGGCGTAGAGCTTGCCGTCGGTGCGCAGCGGTTCCACCAGGTTGGGTTGGAAGTCCGCCAGGTCTTCCGTCTTGAGCAGCTCGTCGAGCGGGGTCAGCGACGGGACGAAGCGGCCGAGCTCCACGGAGTTGACGTTGACAACGTCCGGCACGTCGCCGCTGGCCACGGCGGCCAGCAGCTTGGTCGCGCTCTCCTGGCCGGGCACGTCGACCCACTTGATCGTGACCTTCGGGTGCTGCTTCTGGTAGTCGGCGATGAGCCCGTCGATGTAGTCGCTGTAGTTCTTCTTGAGGTTGATCGTCCAGAACTCGACCTCGCCCTCGAAAGGCTGGTCGTCGGCGGCAGCCGGGCCGTTGGTTGACGTGCCGGCCACGCAGCCGGTGGTGAGGAGCGACAGCGCCAGCGCGCCTGTCACTAAGGCAAACCTACGGGACATCGCAGGGGTCCTCGATTCTGGCCGTCCTTAATCTCTTCTTTCGGCAGAATGCCAGCTCAGATTTTGCCGGTCAAGGTCCAGCTATTGACCGTCTCTATCAAGTCTGTATAACTTCTGGCCATCCGTTATCTGATCTACGGCCGCCACAATCACCAAGGAAGGGTGTGAAGCCATGCGCATACCCGGACAGCGCTGGTACACGCCCTATCTCTTCGCCGCGCCGGCGCTCGTGCTCTTCGGCGTCTTCTTCGCCTGGCCTGCGGTGACGGCGATCCAGCTGTCGTTCTTCAAGTACGACATGATCTCCCCGCCACCCGTCTTCGTGGGCGTGGACAACTTCGTCCGCATGCTCGGCGACGGCCGGTTCTGGACCGCGCTGCTCAACTCGGTCCTGTTCCTCGTCGGGATGTTCCCGCTGCTGGTCGTGGTGCCGTTGCTGCTGGCCGTACTGGTCAACCAGAAGCTGCCGGGCATCAAGACCTTCCGGATGCTCTACTACCTGCCGGTCGTGACGTCGATGGTCGCGGTCGGCATCGCCTGGGAGTACGTCTTCCACCAGCAGGGCGTCCTCAACTGGATGCTCACTGGCGCCGGCCTGCTCGACGAGCCGATCCAGTACCTCCTCGACCCGGCCTGGGCTCTGCCCGCGGTCATCCTGGTCGAAGGCTGGAAGAACATGGGCTTCTACATGATGATCTACCTCGCCGGCCTGCAGACCATCCCGGCGAGTATCTACGAGGCCGCGCGGGTGGACGGCGCCAACGCCTGGCACCGCCTGCGGAGCATCACCGTTCCGCTGCTCATTCCCTACATCGCGGTCGCGATCACCGTGGAGATGCTCGACGCGATGCAGGCCTTCACCTCGATCTACGTGATGACCAAGGGCGGGCCTCAGGACGCGACGCTCACGCTGGGCTACTACATCTGGTCGGCGGCCTTCGAGCGCTACGAGATGGGCTACGCGAGCGCCATGGGGCTGGTCCTGTGGGTGCTGATGATCGGCCTGGCCATCCTCAACTACCGGATCACCCGCGGAAGGACGGTCATGGCATGATCCTTCGGCGCGCGGGGATGTACATCCTGCTGACCGCGATCGCGCTGGTCTTCGTCGGGCCGTTCCTCATCCTGCTGTCGGCCGGGCTCAAGCCCGCCGACCAGGCCGTCTATTCCTTCCCGCCGGACATCATCCCCCGGCCGCCGGTGCTGAACTGGGTGATCGAGGCGTGGACCTCCATCCCCTACCCCACCTACTTGCTCAACTCCGTCATCTACGTCGGCCTGACGGTGCCCGCCTACGTCATCGTCTCGGCGCTGTGCGCCTACCCGCTGGCCCAGATGCACTTCCGCGGGCGCACCATCGTCTTCTTCGCCATCCTGTCCACGATGTTCCTGCCGGGCGAGCTCATGCTCATCCCGCGGTTCCTGGTGGTCACCCAGCTCGGCATGGCCGACACGTTCGCCGGCGTCATCCTGCCCGGCCTGCTGTCCGCCTTCGGGATCTTCCTGCTCCGCCAGACCTTCGCGGGCGTGCCACGCGACGTCGTGGACGCCGCGCGCACCGACGGCTGCCACGAACTGCGCATCTTCTGGCACGTCATGCTGCCGGCCGCCCGCCCGACGCTGGCCATCCTGAGCATCTTCGGCTTCATCTCGGTCTGGAACAGCTTCATCTGGCCGCTGGTCGTGCTGAAGGACTCCGCGAAGTACCCGCTCGCGCTCGGGATCTCCTACCTCGCCGGGATCACGGGCACGGACGTCCGCACGCTCGCCGCCGGAACGATCATGTCGATCATCCCGGTCGTCATCGTTTTCATGCTCATGCAACGCCACGTTCTCGAAGGAATGAGAGGCGCAGTGAAGGGGTAGATCATGTTGACCCGCAGGCTCGCGACAGACATTCGACCACTTCGAGCGGATCTTCCGCGAGGCTGGAGCACCCGGCCAGCCCACGGAGACCAACGAGCGCGGCAGGAGGGCGTGGGGCGTGCTGGCCGGGCGCGACTCCGAGCGCAGCGGATGGCGCCTTCCTTCGGTCCGAGTACACGCCGTCCATCGCCGGCGCACGGCGGATCGAGGACCTCAGCCACGGCGGCATCGACGTGGCCGTCGCGCCCTGGGACATGACCGTGTTCACGCACGCCCGCTCGATCTACGACGCTCGCGCCGTGCAATCCGCGCAAGGCTCCTACCTCGCCTGCATGGCCTATCTCAATTGGTTCGCCAGGAGGTCCTGACAATGCACCTGTCCCGACGGCAGTTCGGCCTGGGCGCCCTAGCCATGGGCGCGCTCGGCTTCTCCAGCTCATCGGCCTACGACTACACCTCAAGGGAGACCTTCGACCTGTTCGACAGGATCTTCCACAGCAGCGCGGCCACCGGAAAGCCCACCGACACCAACGAGCACGGCGCGCTGGCCTGGGGGCAGTCCTACGTGCTGATGGGCTTCATGCGCATGTGGGAGGCCTACAAGGACACCCACTACCTCGACCGGCTGGTCGAGAACGTCGAGCAGGTGCTGGCCAAACGCGACTCGGCACGCGGCGTCACGGACCACCGGGGCAAATCGCTGCCCGCCTGGCGCGCCATGCACCCCTACACGGTGGGCTTCGTCACGCTGAAGGACGCCGACGGCACCCCGCTGCTGGAGGTCCGCTCCGCGCTGAGCTACGCCGACAACGCGATCGCGACCGTCACCGCAGGCACCTCGGCGGGCCGGTTCTCGCTGCAGGTGAAGAACACCAGGACCAACCTGGTCGCCACCTTCCCCAACCTGTCGCTGGACCCGGCCTCCGCCGACTATGCGGTCAAGCGCATCTTCGACGCCTACCCCACCCCGACCATGGTGACCGCACGCGACCTGCGAGCCGCGCCTTCCGGTGAGGCGACGCCCGCCCTGGGCGAGAGCGTGTTCGCCTCGCAACCGGTCATCTTCAGCGTGCACACCGGCATGATCACCTACCCGATGGCCGCGTTCGCCAGGACGGTGCTGGCCAACCCCGCGCTCTGGCGGCGCTACAAGGGCAAGGCGCTGGAGTTCCTCAAGGCGGCCAAGGACGCGGCTGCCGTGCACGACGAGGAGTGGCGGCAGACCCCGGACGGGCGCGGCTACTTCGTCTGGAACAAGGGGACGCCCCTGGCCTACGACGGCGCCGAGCAACCCACCAACCAGAGCGTGTCGCTCGGCCAGACCTACGCGGAACTGGCCGCCGCCACCGGCGACCACCACTATCGCGATCGGGTACGCCGGATGGGCTACACCTTCTCTCTGGAGCTCACGGCCGACGCCGACGATGCCTATGTCTGGCCGTACTGGCCGACCTACGGCAAGCTCTACAAGGGCTTCTCCAAGACCGATGGCATCTCCGAGTTCACGCCGTCCTTCACCGCCGGGGCCCGGCAGATCGAGGACCTCAGCCACGGCGCCATCGAGGTCGAGTTCGCCGCGGCCGCCTTCCGCCACAAGCTCTTCTACACCGGGCAGGACATGGCCCGCTTCGCCCGCACCTACAGCAAGAACCTGGTCGCGCCGCCCGGCGCCGACGGTATCGCCACGGCGTACGGGCGCATCGACGGCACGGGCAGCACCACGTCCGCCGGGCAGTATCTCCAGGCACCGCGCTGGATGGCGGTGGCCCCCTGGGACGAGACGGTTTTCACCCACTCGCGGGCGATCTACGAGGGCCGGGCGGTCGAGCCGCAGCAGGGCTCGTACCTGCTCTGCGTCGCCTACCTCAACTGGCACGCGCGCAGGGGGGCCTGATGTTACGCACCCTGGTCGCGGCCGTCCTGGCCCTGACCACCACCGTCGTCCCGGCCGAGAGCGTGTGGCTGACGAAGTACACAGCCTTGGAGAGCCAGATCGGCGACTCGCTCTACACGAACAAGAGCAGCGCGAACCTGGCGTGGGGCGAGAGCTACATCCTGCGCAGCTATCTCGACGTCTACGGTGCCACCCAGGACACCCATTGGCTCGACAAGCTGGTCATCCACACCGACACCATCCTGGCCCAGGCCGACGACATCGACGGCGACGGCTACCTCGGCTGGAGCACCAGCCGGTATTCGCCGGTCGAGCTGGGCAACCCCAGCTTCGAGACGGCCGCGAGCGGCGACACCACGCTGCCCGCCAACTGGACCAGGTTCCAGGACACCGGCAGCCACATCTACCGGACCACCGACGTCCCGAGCGGCACGGGCAGCCAGTCGGTGCGCGTCGTCTCCGACCTGACCAGGTGGAAGAAGCTCCGCCAGCCTGTGGCGAGCACCTATGAGGGCGGCACCCAGCACGTGTTGCGCGGCTGGGGCAAGCGCACCGGCTCCGTCGTGGGGCGCATCGTGCTGCGCGAGGGCTCCACGACGCTGTGCATGCTGGAGTACACGACCAGCACGTGGACCTACAAGGAGGTCACGTGCTCGCTGCCGGCGGGACGATCGCTGGAGGTGTGGCTGGAGCACAAGTCCTACACGGTCAGCGGGTCGGCCTACTTCGACGACGTCAAGCTGAGCGCGGTCCTGCCGTACATCGTGCACGACGGGATGATCGGCATCCCCATCGCCGAGTTCGTCCGCCTCGTCGCCCAGACCCCGGCCCTTTCCGGGTACGCCGCCAAGGCAGCCACTTACCGGGCCTTCCTGGAGAACGAGATCGTCCCGCGGTGGGAGTCGAGCTCATACATCGGCAACACGTGGAAACCGATCGGGACCACCGAGGGCCTCTACATGCAATCGCCGAACTTCGACGCATTCAGCCACACCAGGGTCTCCAGCGACCTGCCGTACAACCAGGCACTGGCCTTCGGGAACATGCTCATGGTGCTACACGCCGTCAACGGGAACCCGACCTACCTGGACCGGGCGACCCGCCTGGCGCGCTGGACCCGCAACGACCTGACCAACTCGGGCGGGGCCTACATCTGGAACTACGCGACCTACACGACCACGAAGGAGGATCTCTCCCACGCCAACGTGGACCTCTCGGCGTTCCTGGAGTTCTACCGGAGCTCCCAGGTCTTCACGGCGGCCGACATGACGGCGCTGAAGAACACGCTGCTGGCGAAGATGTGGAACGACTCCACGACGGCTCCCGTCTTCAGCCTGTACGTCGACGGGACCGGGACCGCGGCCAACGGGGTCGACTACTACCTGCACTCGTGGCTGGAGCTCACCGAGTGGGATCCCCAGGTGAAGGCGCTGGTCGGTACGAAGTACGCGAACTTCCCCGCGACCAACTCCTCCCACCTCATCACGCTGTCCCGCCTGCTCAAGTGGGAATAGCGAACACTCACGCGCGGAATTCGGCGGCGGCCTTGAGAAAGGCGTCGTTCGCCTCGGGGTCGCCGATCGATACGCGGGCGCCCTCGCCCGCGAAGGGGCGGACGGCGACCCCCTCGACGGCGCAGGCGGCGGCGAAGTCGAGGGTACGCTCGCCGAGCCGGAGCCAGACGAAGTTGGCCTCGGTCGGCGGCACCTCCCAACCCTGGGCGATCAGCGCCTCGCGGACGCGGGTGCGCTCCTTGACCACGGTTTCGACGCGCTCCATGAGCTCGTCCTCGGCCTTCAGCGACGCGATGGCGGCCACCTGGGCGAGGTGGTTGATCGCGAACGGCACGATCGTCTTGCGGACGGCCGCGGCCACGGGCTCGTGCGCGATCATGTAGCCGACCCGCAGCCCGGCCAGCCCGTAGGCCTTCGAGAACGTGCGTACGACGCACACGTTGGGCCGGTCGCGGTAGAGCGTGAGGCCGTCGGGGACGTCCTCGTCGCGGACGTACTCGCGGTAGGCCTCGTCCAGGACCACCAGCACGTGCTCGGGCACCCGATCGAGGAACGCCTCCAGCTCGGCGCGCCGGATCGCGGTGCTCGTCGGGTTGTTCGGGTTGCACACGAAGACCAGGCGAGTGCGGTCGTTGATCGCCTCCGCCATGGCGTCCAGGTCATGATCCTCGCCCGCCAACGGCACCCTGACGGACGTGACGCCGGCCAGATCGCAGAGCAGCGGATACGCCTCGAACGACCGCCACGCGTACACGACTTCCGCCCCGGGGTCGCCCACCGCCTCCAGCAACTGCTGCTGCACCGTGACCGAGCCCGGGCCGAGCGCGACGTGGTCGGACGGCACCCCGTATCGCTCCGCGATGGCCTCGGTCAGCATGATCGCGCCGGGGTCCGGGTAGCGGTTGATGTGACGGGCCCCCTCGGCGATCGCCTCCACCACGGATGGCAGCGGGTCGTACGGGGACTCGTTGGACGACAGCTTGTACGACCTCCCGTCGGGAGCCGCGACGGCCTTACCCGGCTTGTAGGGGGCCATGGTGTCCAGGATCCGGCGGAAACGAGGCATGTCCTTACCTTAAAAGACGTCGCATGATGAGGCATCACCCGGCCTGGGCGGGTCCTACCCACCCACGACACGCGATCAAGATCGGATGACGTTGATGCTCCGGTGAAGGGCACGGGCGTTGCGGAGCTCCTGCGTCTTGCTCACAAACACGGTGAGGTTCCGCATGTCCGCGAGCGGCGACAGATCAAGTGTCTGCGCCGTGCCATCGAGGGTGATGCTGTCCAGGGCCGGCAGCGAAGCGAGCGGGGTGAGGTCGCTGATCCCGCTACAGCCGTACAGGTTGAGATAGCGAAGGCGGGGAAGCCCGGCGAGCGGGCCGAGATCGGTAACGCTTGTGTGCTGGAGTAACAGGGAATCCAGGCTCTCCTGACCGGCCAGCGGACTCAGGTCCCGCAGATTCCGGCACCCGAATGAACTCAGCAGATGCAGGCGGCGTTCGCGCACCGAACTCAGGTCGTTCAGCCAGTCGCAGTGGAAGAACCTGAGCTCCTCGAGCCGGGGGACGGACCGGATGAGGGCCGGCAGACCGCCGTCGATCGCGGTATCCAGCGGCGTGACATGTGTCAGTTCAGGGAAGCCGGCGAAGAACGCCGGATCTCGCAGCCGGTGTGCCCGGTAGAGGCCGAGGTTTTGAAGCCTATGGTGGCGGGTGATGGGGGAGAAGTCTTGTACGCGGTTCAGGTCCTCAAGCAGCAGCGAGTCCAAGGACGTGACCGTGTCCAAGAATCCCAGGTCGGTGAAGTCGACTCCGCGTAGCTTCAGCTCCCTCAGTTTGGGCAGCCTGGAGAGCACCTCCAGGTCGACCTGCCGTGCAGGGCTGAAGTGGATCCAGAGCCAGTCCAGTTCGGGGTGGCAGGCGAGATCTTCCAGGGAGGCGCCGCCCACTTCCCGCAGCGCCAACCAGGACAGCGGCGGAGCCGTCCGGAGGAAATCCAGGTGGTCGACGGGGCAGTCGACGTCGACGGCATCGACCTTCCTGAGCCGGCCAAGGCCGCCGAGTAACCGGGGGTTGTCGATGTCCAGGCGCCCGGTCGGCGGCGTGATTCCGGCGAGGACCTTGGTCGCGTAGGCGTAGGGATCGAAGTAGCTCCAGCCCGTGATCAGCTCTCTCTTGACGTCGCTCCTGGTGTCACCGGCGTATCCGGACAGCTTCGCCAGCGCCTCGGGGCCGTTGATCAGCCAGCAGGTACGCGCGGTCGCGATTGCCTTGGCCGTTGACAGTCCGCGTAGGTCTGCGGGCAGGCGGTGGAGCGCCTCCTCGCCGGCCAGGGCCAGCGACCTGGCTTCGGCGTCGTTCCTTGGCGGTATCACCTCGGCCAGGCAGGCATCGATGCGCTCCCGCAGGTCGGCGGGAAGCTCCTGGACAGTCTCCAGGCATCCCGCCACCAGCAGCCGCAGCCGCCGGGCGTACCGACTGTCTCTCTCCACCCGGTCCAGCAGTCCGCGGAGGAGTTCGCGGCGTACCGGGGCGTTCGCGTGGCCGGCGGCCATCACCACTGTCTCGCGCCACTGGTCCAGATGCGCCCGCTCGGTCAGCGGCTCCATGTCGGCGTCGTCGGCCGCCTGCTTGGCGGCGAGGTACTCCTGCACGGTGCGGTGGACGAAATCGATCCGTCCCGTGACCGGCTCTCTGATCACGCCGCTGCGCTGGAGCAGGTGGTCCAGGACGGCCTCGGCCGTCGCGTCGATGCGGGGCATCGACGCGACTTTGTCGGAGATCCGGCGGAGCGCGGTCGCCTTGGACAGTTCGGAGCGACCCCAGACCGACAGCTGCCAGGCCAGGTCTTGCAGGATGCGGATCGTCTGTTCGGGTTCGAGCGCGACCTCGGCGGCGATGCCGCGCTCGACGTCGCGGCGCACCAGCAGCAGTTCGAGCGCCGCCGCGTACAACCCCATCCGGTTGCGTGGCAGCTGCGTGCCGCGGTCCAGGTTGAGCGCGCAGAGCATCGCGGCCAGCAGAGGGGTGGAGGCAAGCGTCTGCAAATGTCGGCCGCTCTCCAGCCTGGCCAGCAGCGCGCCCTGATACTCCTCCAGCTTCGCTGGGGTGCACGGCAGGCTCTTGGAGCCCTTCATCGCCACGTGCCAGTGTCGTACCAGCTCATGCAGGTCATGCGGGGTCATCGGCTCCAGCATCACCGACTCGAAGCCCTCTTCCTCCAGCCATCGCGCGTCGGCGGCGGCAGGGCGAGAGGTCACGACGGTGGTGATGTCGGGGTAGGCGGACAGCAGGCCGCCGAGCCATTGCCTGACGGCCGGGCGGTGCCGCACGGCCAGCTCGTCAACACCGTCGACCAGCAGCAGGGCCCGTCCGGACTCCAGGATCCGGTGGGCCCACCCCGTGGGCATGCGCCCGGCCAGTGGGCCCGCGACGTCGGCTAGGAAATTCTCCGGCCCTGGCAGGACTCCCGTGTGGTGACTGCGAAGCTTGATGACGAACGGGACGCAGCCGTTCCACCCGGCCAGCTCGTCCACGAAGTCACCGCGTGCCGCGGTGACCGACAACCAGCGCAGCAGCGTGCTCTTGCCCGATCCGGCATCCCCTCTGAGCAGGGTCCTGGGGGCACGCCCGAGGGCGCTTTCGGCGCGCACTGTCGTCATGCCGTGCTGGGCGGGCGCGTCGGTCAGGTCACCGAACCGTATGCGTTCGTGGTCGGGCCTTCGGCCCTCGGCGGAGACGCTCAGGCTGATGTAGGCGATGCTCAGCGTGGCCCGCGGTCGGTAGTTGTCCACCCGGACGCCGAACAGTTCGACCTCGTCCAGCGTCCGGCTGATGTGCTCGAGATAGCGGCGCTCGAACTCAGCGTCGTCCTGGACTCCTGACGGGGCGTCCAGGGTGCGCGCGGGCAGCTTCGCCAGCACCGTCGAGACCTGCGTGCCCAACTCGTCGAGCTGCTCGCCGAGCCGGACCGTTCTGCCGAGCAGTTCGGTGGCAACTCTGGGCAGGTACTGCGGGAGCTGCTGCAGGATGCGCACCACGCACTCGACGCATTCTTCGAGCAACACGTCGTAGAGCTGCCCGCCGGCCTCGCCGAGTTGAGGACGGGGGTCGGCCAGCCCCTGCCGGATCCGCCTGGTCAGCAGGATCGGGTCGGCCGCAGCGTCGAAGACGGCCCGATCGGAAAAGTCCGCCCGCTTAACGGTGTCCACGGCCTCCAGCAGCGCGGCGGCTCTGTCATTCTCCGACAGGCCGCCGTATTCCCGCTCGACAAGCGTCATCAGGCGCCGGTCCACTCCGTCGGCGATCGCTTCCACCTGGCGCTGGAAGCTGCGCCTGACCAGACGGTCGGGAAGCTCGCTCCTGATGAGCGTGGCCAGGTCCGAGTTCCGCTCGGCCTGGGCAGAGCGGGCCGACAACCATTCCTGTGCGGCGCGCTGGGCGACGACCTTCGCCGCCGCGGCGGCCGCGGCTTCCAGTGCGGGCATTGCGCTCCTCGAACGTGGGATCAGCTCAATGATCGCCACATACGCCCGGAAATGGGAGCGGCCCAGGGGAGGCCGTCACACATGAAGCCATCAGGCGACGTGGCCGGCGACCCGCCGGCCACGTCAGAGCCGGTCAGACGAGCGAGCGCACCACCACGGTCTGGTCGCGGCCCGGGCCGACGCCGATGGCGGAGACCGGCGCCCCGGCCATCTCCTCCAGCGCCCGCACATAGGACTGCGCCGTCGGCGGCAGGTCATCGAAGGACTTGGCGCTGGTGATGTCCTCCTGCCACCCCGGGAACTCCTCGTAGATCGGCGTCGCGTGGTGGAACTCGGTCTGCGTCATCGGGATCTCGTCGTGCCGCACCCCGTCCACGTCGTAGGCCACGCACACCGGGATCCGCTCCAGCCCCGACAGCACGTCCAGCTTGGTGAGGAAGTAGTCGGTGATCCCGTTGATGCGGGTCGCGTAGCGGGCGATCACCGCGTCGAACCAGCCGCAGCGGCGGTTGCGGCCGGTGGTGACGCCGTACTCGCCGCCGGTCTGGCGCAGCCACTCGCCCATCTCGTCCGTCAGCTCGGTCGGGAAGGGCCCGGAGCCGACCCGGGTCGTGTACGCCTTCAGGATGCCGATGATCTTGGTGAGCCGGTTCGGCGGGATCCCGGCTCCCGCACACGCGCCGCCCGACGTGGGAGA
This sequence comes from Nonomuraea sp. 10N515B, assembly GCF_052245915.1. Classification (NCBI taxonomy): domain Bacteria; kingdom Bacillati; phylum Actinomycetota; class Actinomycetes; order Streptosporangiales; family Streptosporangiaceae; genus Nonomuraea; species Nonomuraea sp. 10N515B. Next base: position 52,133 of record NZ_JBQQBQ010000026.1, on the reverse strand, counting down.
CGACGACGTGACGAACGGGTACGTGCCGTGGTCGATGTCGAGCAGCGTCCCCTGGCCGCCCTCCAGCAGCACGAACTTGCCCTCGTCCAGCGCCTTCGAGAGCACCAGCGTGGTGTCGGCGATGTGTGGCTTGAGCCGCTCGGCGTAGGCGAGGTATTCCTCCAGCACGGCTTCGTGGTCGATGCCGCGCCGGTTGTAGACCTTGGTCAACACCTGGTTCTTCTCGGTCAGCGCGACTTCGATCTTCTTCGCCAGGATGCCCGGGTCGAGCAGGTCCTGCACGCGCACGCCCATGCGTGCGATCTTGTCGCCGTACGCGGGCCCGATCCCGCGCCCGGTCGTGCCGATCCTGGCCTTGCCCAGGTAGCGCTCGGTGACCTTGTCGAGCGCCTTGTGGTGGGGCATGATCAAGTGCGCGTTCGAGGAGATCAGCAGCCGCTCGGCGGAGATGCCCCGCGCGGCCAGCCCGTCGATCTCACTCAGCAGGACACCCGGGTCGATCACTACACCGTTGCCGATCACCGGCACGACTTCTGGCGAGAGGATTCCGGTGGGAAGCAGGTGGAGGGCGTATTTCTGGTCGCCGATGACGACCGTGTGCCCCGCGTTGTTGCCACCCTGATAGCGGACGACGTAATCGACGTCGCCACCGAGCAGGTCGGTGGCCTTGCCCTTGCCCTCATCGCCCCACTGGGCACCAACGAGAACGGCAGCCGGCATGGTTCAGTCTCCTGAGCACAAAACGAAACCCCTGGCGCAAGCGCGACAGGGGCTCTTGCGTAGTGAGACTACCCGAACACGCCTAAACACCCCAAGGGCTAACCCTTGGTCAGCGCGTCGTAACCAGATTCCGTGCTGTCCTTAAGGAACTGCAGGCACCGCTCGGCCTCGTCTTTCTCGCCGATCGCCTGGGCGGCTCGCGACAGCGCGTACAGGCACCGCAGGAAGCCGCGGTTGGGCTCGTGCTCCCACGGAATGGGCCCGTGGCCCTTCCAGCCGCTGCGGCGCAGGTGGTCGAGCCCGCGATGGTAGCCCGTGCGCGCGAAGGCGTAGGAGGTCACGGCGTGCCCCTGAGCGAAGTATTCCTCCGCGAGCGCGGCCCACGCCGCCGGGTGGGCGGGGAAGCGGGCCGCCACGTCGGCGGGCTTGGCACCGGACTCCAGCGCCTCTCTGGCCTCGGGCTGATCCGGCAGGTGAGTCGGGGGCGGCCCGGCGAGAAGGTTATCCATAGGACAAGTCATACCCGCCGGGCCGCCGTGATGGCTAGGAGATCTTCGTCCCAGCGCTCTTCAGGCTCTCGCACGCCTCCACGACACGCGCGGCCATCCCGGCCTCCGCGGCCTTGCCGTACGCGCGCGGGTCGTAGGACTTTTTGTTGCCCACGTCGCCGTCCACCTTGAGTACGCCGTCGTAGTTGCGGAACATGTGGTCCGCGATCGGCCTGGTGAAGGCGTATTGGGTGTCGGTGTCGACGTTCATCTTGACGACGCCGTAGGAGATCGCCTCGTGGATCTCCGAGAGCAGCGAGCCGGAGCCGCCGTGGAAGACCAGGTCGAACGGCTTGTCCTTGCCGTATTTGGCGCCGACCGCGTCCTGGATCTCCTTCAGCACGCTCGGCCGCAGCTTGACGTGGCCCGGCTTGTAGACGCCGTGCACATTGCCGAACGTGGCGGCCAGCATGTAGCGGCCCTGCTCCCCGATGCCGACGGCCTCGGCGGTCGCCAGCGCGTCCTCGGCAGTGGTGTAGAGCTTCTCGTTGATCTCGCCGACGACGCCGTCTTCCTCGCCGCCGACGACACCGATCTCCATCTCCATGATGATCCGGGCCCGCGCGCACTTGTCCAGGAGCTCCTTGGCGATCTCCAGGTTCTCCTCCAGCAGCACGGCCGAGCCGTCCCACATGTGCGACTGGAAGAGCGGGTCCAGGCCCTTGGAGACCCGCTCCAGGGAGATGTCGATCAGCGGCCGCATGAAGCCGTCGAGCTTGTCCTTGGGGCAGTGGTCGGTGTGCAACGCCACCGTGACGGGGTATTTCGCGGCCACGATCCGGGCGTACTCGGCCAGCGCCGTCGCCCCGGCGACCATGTCCTTGACAGTGGCGCCGGACAGGAACTCGGCGCCGCCGGTGGAGACCTGAACGATGCCGTCGCTCTCGGCCTCGGCGAAGCCGCGCAGAGCGGCATTCAGCGTCTGAGACGAGGTCACGTTGATCGCCGGGTAGGCGAATCCGCCGGCCTTGGCCCGGTCGAGCATCTCAGCGTAGACCTCTGGAGTCGCAATAGGCATGATTCATCTCCCTGAGAAGTTACGGCTTCGCGCCAGGGCCCAGTATCCCGGCTCACTACCCCGTGTGGTAGATACAACGCGTTGTTGAAGGCGCGCGCTCGATGGTCACGCCGGACATGCCCGCTCCGGGTAGGCTCTCGGCGTGGACTGGCTTTTGAATCTCCTCAACCCGACGTGGTGGCTCACGATTCTCGGCGCTTTCGCCACGATCGGCGTCCTGGCCATCATCTTCGCCGAAACGGGTCTGCTGCTCGGGTTCTTCTTGCCCGGCGACTCGCTGCTGGTGGCCGCGGGGATTTTCAGCTCGGCGTCAGTGGCCGCGGGCATAGGGATCGAGCCGCTCTCGCTGCCCGTCCTGTTGATCGGCACCCCGCTGTGCGCGATCGCCGGCGCCCAGCTCGGGCATTTCCTGGGCGCGCGATTCGGCCGCAAACTCTTTGACAAGCCGAATTCGCGGTTGTTCAAGCGGGAGCACGTGCTCAGGGCCGAGGAGTTCTTCGAGAAGTTCGGCCCGGCCAAGGCGGTGATTCTGGCCAGGTTCGTGCCGATCGTCCGCACGTTCATGAATCCCGTCGCCGGCGTGCTGGAGATGCCGTCCAAACGTTTCTTCGTGTGGAACGTCGTCGGCGGAGTGGTCTGGGTCGAGAGCCTGCTCCTGGTCGGCCACTTCCTCGGCGGGCAGGTCAAGCCCGAGCAGATCGACAAGTACATCCTGCCGGGCGTCTTCCTCATCGTGCTCATCTCGCTGATCCCGATCTTCGTCGAGGTCGTCAAGAAGCGCCGCGAGGCCAAGCGGCTCCCCGTGCCCAACGGCAAACACCACCGCGTGGGCGATCCGTCCTGACGGCGTAGGCGACTACCGGTAGGAGTGGCATACGTCACGGTACGCTGCCCACTGTGGGACGCCACAGGTCAGATCCGATGGGCCTCGCCCGCCTGGCGCTCGCCGTCCTGGCGGTCGTGGCCGTGGTGACACTCCTGGTCATAGGCGGTCGCGCGCTGCTCGCCTCGCTCGACGCGCCGACCCAGGCCGAGCGCGAGCGCGCCACCGCGACCGCCCTCGCCACCGCCGGCACTGCCGGCACTGCCGGCCAGGAGGACACCGTCCAGGTGCCGACGGTGCACATCGAGTGCCTGGCCCAAACCTGCCCCACCGTCACCGTACGGGTGCCGGGCGGCGACGTGCTCCAGCACCGTGAGATGAGCAAGGGCGAGGAGGTCAGCTACTTCGAGCCCGAGCTGGACGTGGTGCTCAGCGACGCGGGCACGGTCCGCGTCACCGAGAACGGCGAGCGGCGCGAGCAGGGGGAGCAGGGCGCCAGGCAGGCGTTCACCGCCCGCGCGCCCGGCTAGAGGCCCAGCTCCTGCGGGGTGAAGGCGGTGCGGTAGTCGAGTCCCGCGCCGACGATGCGCTCGTGCGCTCCGCGGTCCACGATCGTGGCCACGGCCACCACCTCGGCCCCGGCCTCCCGCAGCGCCTCCACGGCGGTCAGCACCGACGCGCCGGTCGTGGAGGTGTCCTCGAGCGCGAGCACCCGCCGCCCCTTCACCTCGGGCCCCTCGATCCTGCGCTGCAGGCCGTGCTCCTTCATCGCCTTGCGCACCACGAACGCATCCAGCACGCGTCCCCGGGCCGCCGCGGCATGCAGCATCGCGGCGGCGATGGGATCGGCGCCCAGCGTGAGCCCGCCCACCGCGTCGTAGTCAAGATCCTCGGTCAGGTCGAGCATCACCTTGCCGACGAGGGGCGCGGCCACGCCGTCGAGCGTGATCCGCCGCAGGTCGAGATAGTAGTCGGCCTCTATGCCGGAGGAGAGCGTGACCTTGCCGTGGACGACGGCCTTCTTCTTGATCTCGGCCAGCAGGTTGTCGCGATCTGTCATGCGTCCAAGCTTAGGGTCCTGACCAGGGTGCGAGCTTGCCGTGGGGGACGCTCGCCGGGCGGTAAAGACCGCGTCGCGGTTTAGTCGTGACGGGTTATGCGGAATGATTGCGCCGGGCAACCCCGCGTAATCGTGAGGTCACTATGGGTGTCGAATCGCCACAAAGCGACGCAGAGCTCCTGCAGGCCGTCAGGGAGGGCAACGCATCCGCTTACGGGCAGCTCTACGAGCGCCACGTCGCCGCGGCCCGTGCGCTGGCCCGGCAGCTCGTCAAGAGCACCGAGGCCGAGGACGTGATCGCCGAGGCGTTTACCAAGATCCTTGACCTGGTCGGCAGGGGCGCGGGTCCCGAGGCCGGCTTCCGCACCTACCTGCTGACCGTGGTGCGGCGCACGGTCCGCGACCGGTCCAGGATCGAGGGCCGCCCACTGAGCACGGAGGAGATCGAGGACTACGACCCCGGGATGCCGTTCGTGGATCCCGCGCTCGTGGGGCTGGAGACGTCGCCGATCGCCAGGGCATACCTGTCGTTGCCCGAGCGATGGCGGGCGGTGCTCTGGCACATCGCGGTGGAGCGGAGCAAGCAGGCCGAGGTGGCGCCGCTGCTGGGGTTGTCGGCCAACGGCGTGGCCGCGCTGACGTACCGGGCCAGGGAGGGGCTTCGGCAGGCTTACCTGCAGCTGCATCTGGGCACGCAGCCGCGGCCCGAGTGCCGTCCCGTTCTCGGCAAGCTGGGCTCCTACGTCAGGGGCGGGCTGACCAGGCGCGACGCCAAGGCGGTCGACGAGCATGTGAGCGGCTGCGAGGAGTGCCACGGGGTCCTGCTGGAGTTGGGCGATGTCAACCGCGGGCTGCGGGTCATCGTCGGACCGCTGATCGCCGGGCCGCTCTTCGGCGGCTACGCTGCCGCCCTCGCCAAGCCGGCGGTCGGCGGCCGCGTGGGCGGGTTGCTGCGGGCCTCGGCGTGGCTTTGGCGGGCGCCAAAGCACCAGCAGGCCGCGCTGGCCGGTGGCATGGCCGTCATGCTCGCCGCGGCCATCGCGCTTCTGCTGATATCCGAGGCACGGCCGATCGACACGCCCACGCCCGCGCCGATCGCCCAGCCGCCGCCATCGGCGCTGCAGGCGCGGCCCGAGCCCAGAGAGGAGCCCGCGCGGGTCCCGCCGCCGGGCAGGACCGAGCGGCAGCCGGGCAAGGCGAGGCTGCGGGCCACGATCGACCCGCTCGGCGCACTCGTACGCGCTCAGCCCGGCATCATCGGCATCCGCCTGCGCAACGACGGCGATGGGCCCAGCCAGGCCTTGGCGGCGCTCGTGGACCTGCCGCGGGGCGTGCGGCTCATCCCGGCGGCACGCCGTCACCAGGCCGCCTCCCTCGCCGGGCCCGTGGGCACGGTGGACGGCTGGGCCTGCCGCCCGGCCGGCGGCGGCGCGCGGTGCACCAGGGAGTCGCTCGCGGCAGGCCAGGGCACGGCGGTGTTCCTGCGGGTCCTCGTCGCCGAAGAGGCGCCGGAGGGTGCGGGGCCCGCTGTGCGCGTCGAAGCCGGCGCGCTGCGGGTCACGGCGCGGGCCGAGGAAGGCGTACGCGCGTCCGGGGCGCCGGCCAGGTTCGCCACCGAGGGCAAGGTGACCGTCAGGGCGATCGGCAACTCGCTGCTGACCTGTCCCGAGGAGCTGGCGGGCTGCGTGCCCGCCCGGCGGCGCGAGGGCGACCAGCGCGACAACGACCTGTGGCCGATGACCGCGCTCGACGGGGACGGCGCGGCGGACACCACCTCCTCCAGCGCGGCCGAGCTGTCGCTGCCGAAGGGCAGCCGGGTCGTGTGGGCCGGGCTCTACTGGTCGGCGAGCGGCGAGCGGGCCGGGCCCATCAAGGTCCGCCCGCCCGGGCGGCCGGATTACGTGCCGGTCCGGCCGGCCCATGTGGCCGCCCGCGAGCTCCCCGCCGGCCCCGTCTACCAGGCGTTCGCCGACGTGAGCCGGTTGGTCGCCGGCGCACGCAGGAGCGGCACATGGTGGGCGGCCGACGCGCCGATGGAGGAGGGGGTGGCCCGGTATGCCGGCTGGAGCCTGGTGCTGATCGTCACCGACCCGTCGGAGCCGTACAGCCAGGCCGTTGTGCTCGACACGGCCACCGTGATCGGCGGCCGGGCCGGGCGCGTACGCGTACCGCTCGAGGGCCTGACCCCCGCGGCCGCTCCGGCCAGGCTCGAACTGGTCACCTGGGAGGGCGACGCCGACCTCGCGGGCGACAAGGTCTCGCTCGGCTCCGGCGCCCTCACCCCCGCGGGCGGCGACCGCGATCCCGCCAACGTCTTCGACGGCTCGTCGAGCGGTGCTGCGGATACGACGTTCGGGGTCGACGTCGACACGGTCGGCGCCGAGCTCGGAGTGGATCCGGGACTGACGATCGCCACGGACAAGGACGTCGTCCTGTTCGGGGTCGCCGCGTTGAGCGTGCGTGCGCGCTCGTGACCGCGAACGGGACAAACTGGTACGGTCTGCCTAGACGGTCTGGTGCATCGGCGGGCAGGCGTCGAATCGTCGGCATTAACCCTCGCACGATCACCAGCTTTCATTACCCTGAGAGAGGGCCGCCGAGTCCGGTCTCTGACGGTGCAGAGCCAGCAAGGTCGGACCACCAGGAAAGGGGCGGTGTCAGTGGATCGCTGTGCGCTGTTCGTAGACGCCGGCTATCTGCTGGCTGATGGCGCGATGGCCGTGCACGGCACGCGTCATCGCGAAGCGGTCGCCTGGGATTACCCGGGCTTGCTCCAGCTGATGACCAGCCTGTCGCGCGAGCGCACCGGCCTGCCGCTGCTTCGGTGCTACTGGTACGAGGCGACGGTCGAAGGCCGCCGCACGCCGGAGCACGACGCGTTGGCCGACATCCCCGGCCTCAAGCTCAGGCTGTCACGGATCAGGCCGGGCCGTCGCGAGGGCGTCGACGCCCAGGTCCACCGCGATCTGATGACGCTCGCCCGCAACAACGCCATCTGCGACGCGGTGGTCGTGAGCGGGGACGAGGACCTGGCGCAGGTCGTGTGCGACGCGCAGGATCTCGGCATCAGGGTGAGCGTCATCCACGTCGCGGCCGACGGCGGCTGGGCCGTCTCCCGCTCGCTCCGGCAGGAGTGCGACGACTTGGTCGAGCTGGGCTCCGCCCACCTGCGCCCTTACGTCTCCCTGGTGACCGGTGTCAGCGAGGCGGCCTCCAACGGGCACCACCAGCCGCTCAGCAACGGTCAGGCCACGCACTCGCTGCCGCCCTCGCCATCCTCGTCGTCCCTGCCTCCGTCCTCGTTGCCGTCGTCGCTGCCCCCGGCCACGCCGTCCACCGGGAGCCATGCCGCCGGCTCGTCGTCCTCTTCCACGTCGAGCAGCCAGCCGTCCTCTAACGGGCCGGTGTCGTCGGGGCGCGGGCATGCGTCGTCCACGCCGCCCTCGCTGCCCACCTATGCCAGCTACCAGCAGGCGGAGCAGCCGTCGGCCCCGGCGACCGGGCCCATGCAGGCCCAGCAGTCAGCCCAGTCGCCCAGCACCGGGCAGTTCGCCTCGCCGTCGAGTGGGGGCACCTACCAGCCGTCGCAGCTGGGGCCGTACACCGGGCCGCAGCCCGCACCCGTCACGCCGCCACCCGCCGCGACCGCGGGCGCCACCACGCTGTCCGACGCGGTCAAGGCCGCCCACCGGGAAGGGCACGACTTCGGCGAGTCCGTGGCCAGGGACGCCCCGGCGCTGTGGCTGGAGGCGGTGCTGGCCCGCAAGCCGCGCATGCCGTCCGACCTGGAGGCGCGGCTGCTTCAGGGGTCGTCGTTGCCGATCGATTTCCTGCTGCATGATGAGGTACGGCACGCGTTGCGGCGCGGCTTCTGGGACGCCCTCGAACGCGCCCGCCACTAACCCATCCCCCTTCTGTCCCGCCGGCACCTCTTCCTCCGGCCGCGCTCCCTCCGCCGCCTTCCGGCCACCCCCTCGCCTTCGCCGCGTCCGGCGCCATCTCACGCCGCGCCATTCCGCGTCGCGCCGTGCCGCGCCATCCCGCGCGGTGCCGTGCCGCCATCCCGTGCCGTGCCGCCATCCCGTGCCGTGCCGCCATCCCGTGCCGTGCCGCCATCCCGTGCCGTGCCGCCATCCCGTGCCGTGCCGCCATCCCGTGCCGTGCCGCCATCCCGTGCCGTCCCGTGCCGTGCGGTGCCGTCCCGTGCCGTGCCGTGCCGTGCCGCGCCGTGCCGCGCTGTGCCGCGCCGTGCCGCCCCGTGCCGTGCGCCGCCCCGTGCCGTGCGCCGTGCCGTGCCGTGCGCCGTGCCGTGCGCCGCGCCGCGCTGCGCCGTGCTGTTTGTGCTGCGCGCCGTGCCGTGCCGTGCGCCGTGCCGTGCCGTGCGCTGCGCCGTGCTGTTTGTGCTGCGCGCCGTGCCGTGCTGCGCGCCGTGCCGTGCCGTGCCGTGCTGCGCGCCGCGCCGTTGCGTGCCGTGCGCCGCGCCATCCCGCGCTGGGCGCCGTGCTCCTGCGCCGAGCGCCGCCGTACCCCATCCCGCCGCCCCGGCGCCACGAGGGCGCGTCCGTGTCACTTACGCGCCGCAGTGCGCCCCTGGCCCGCGTGGCGCTGCTGGCTCGCGTGGCGCTGCTGGCTCGCGTGGCGCTGCTGGCTCGCGTGGCGCTGCTGGCTCGCGTGGCGCCGCGGGCCCGCGCGGCGCCGCGGGCCCCTTGCGGGGGCGTCCGCGAGTGTGCCGGATTAGGACAGGGCGTCGAAGCCGGCGCGCAAATGCGTCAGGCGGTCGGTGAGGTCCGAGAGCGGCGCGGCCAGCGCCGGGTCCTGGGACTTGCGGGCCAGCTCCCGAATCCGGGCCAGCTCATCCTCCACGGCCGTCAGCCGCCGCGACAGCTCCGGCAGCACCGACGCCTGATCACCGGCCCCGGCCGGCAGTTCGCCGGTGAGCCGGTCGCGGAGCAGGGACGCCTGCTCGGCCAGCCGCTTGTTCATGTTGTAGAGCTCGGTGAACACCGACACTTTCGCCCGCAACACCCACGGGTCGAACGGCTTGGTCAGATAGTCCACCGCACCTGCCGCGTAGCCGCGGAAGGCGTAGTCGGGCGCGCTGTCCACCACGGTCAGGAAGATGATCGGAATGTTCCTGGTCCGCTCGCGCCGCTTGATGTGCGCAGCCGTCTCGAACCCATCCATGCCCGGCATCCGCACGTCGAGCAGGATGAGCGCGAACTCGGTGTTGAGCAGTGCTTTCAGCGCCTCCTCGCCCGACCGGGCGCGTACCGGCACCAGGTCGAGCGAGCTGAGGATGGCTTCCAGCGCGATGAGGTTTTCCTCGCGGTCGTCTACCAGGAGGATCTTCGCTCGCTCCGCCATCGATCACGACCCTTCGGCTGACGAGTCAGAAGTGGCCCCTCGGCCGCGGCTCAGCCAGCCGCGCAGGCGTTCGAGCAGGCGGTCGACGTCGACCGGCTTGGGCACGTAGTCGGACGCGCCCGACGCGATGCTCTTCTCCCGGTCGCCCCGCATGACCTTGGCCGTCAACGCGATGATCGGCAGGTCGGCGAACTGCGGCATGCGCCGAATCGCCGAGGTCGTGGCCCAGCCGTCCATCTCCGGCATCATGATGTCCATCAGCACGAGCGCGACGTCCTCGTTTCGTTCGAGCTGCTCGATCCCCTCCCGGCCGTTCTCAGCGTAGACGACTGTAGAGCCGTGTCGCTCCAGCACGCTGGTCAGGGCGAACACGTTGCGGATGTCGTCGTCCACGATGAGGATCTTCGCGCCGCTGAGCGGGTCGTCACCCTGCCACTGGACAGGCGTCTCGATCGGCGGCTCGACCAGCTCGGGCATCGGCAGATCGAGCGGCATCGGCGGCTCGGGCACGGTGACGGTGGCAGGCTCGTCCGCGGGCGAGGCCATGAGCTGCCGGCGTCCCGCGCTCCCGTCCGTGGCGGCCAGCGGCCCGGTGTACGAGGCCGGCAGGTAGAGCGTGAACGTGCTGCCCTTGCCGAGCTCGCTGTCCACGTGGATCTCGCCGCCGAGCAGCCTGGCGATGTCCCGGCAGATGGCCAGGCCCAGGCCCGTGCCGCCGTATTTCCTGCTCGTCGTGCCGTCGGCCTGCCGGAACGCCTCGAAGATCACGTCCCGCTTGTCGGGCGCGATGCCGATGCCGGTGTCGATCACCTGGAACGCCAGCAGGTCCCTGGCGTCGTGCAGCGTGTCGTCGTCGAAGTCCACCCCGGGCGGCGCCACCGCGACCCGCAGCTTCACCTCGCCGCGCGGTGTGAACTTCACCGCGTTGGACAGCAGATTACGCAGCACCTGCTGCAGCCGCTGCTCGTCGGCGCGCAACTCGCTCGGAACATCGGACTCGACGTCCACGCTGAACGACAGGCCCTTGTCCTGGGCGAGCGGCGCGAACGCCGCCTCGAGCAGATCGACCATCTTGGGCAGCGACACTTGGATGGGGTGGATGTCCATCCGGCCCGCCTCGACCTTCGACAGGTCGAGCATGTCGTTGATCAGCTGGAGCAGCGCGGATCCTGCGCTGTGGATCGTACGGGCGAACTCGACCTGCTGCGAGGTCAGGTTGCCCTCGGCGTTCTCGGTCAGCAGCTTGGCCAGCACCAGCAGGCTGTTGAGCGGCGTGCGCAGCTCGTGCGACATGTTCGCGAGGAACTCGGACTTGTAGCGCGAGGACACCGCGAGCTGCTCCGCGCGCTCCTCCAGCGTGCGGCGGGCCTGCTCGATCTGGAAGTTCTGGATCTCGATCGCGCGGTTCTGCTTGGCCAGCAGCGCCGCCTTGTCCTCCAGCTCGGCGTTGGACCTGCGCAGCTCCTCCTGCTGGCGCTGCAGCTCGTCCGAGCGCTCCTGCAGCTCGCGGGTGAGCCGCTGCGACTCGGTCAGCAGGTCCTCGGTGCGGGAGTTGGCGATGATCGTGTTCATCGTGACACCGATGGTCTCGACGAGCTGCCGCAGGAAGTCCAGGTGCACCTCGCCGAACGGGGTGAACGAGGCCAGCTCCAGCGCGCCGAGCACGCGGCTCTCGAACAGGATCGGCAGCACCACGATCTGCGCGGGCGTGGACTGGCTCAGCCCGCTGTCGATGGTGATGAACTGCGGCGGCACGTCGTCGAGCACGATGGGCCGGCCTTCGGCCGCGGCCTGGCCGACGATGCCCTCGCCGATCGCGAAGCGCTGACGCGGCGCCCGGTCGGGACGCACGCCGTAGCCGCCGATCAGCACCAGCTCGTGGTCGCCCTCGGGATCGATGCCGTAGAAGGCGCCGTAGCGGGCCGACACCAGCGGCGTCAGCTCGCTCATCGTCAGCTTGGCCACCTCGTAGAGGTCCCGGTGGCCCTGCATGAGCCGGGAGATGCGGGCCAGGTTGGACTTGAGCCAGTCCTGCTCCTGGTTGGCCTGGGTGGTCTCGCGGAGGTTGGCCACCATCGAGTTGATGTTGTCCTTCAGCTCCGCCAGCTCGCCCTGCGCCTCGACGGCGATCGAGCGGGTCAGGTCGCCGCGCGCCACGGCGCTGGTCACGGTCGCGATCGCACGCACCTGCGTGGTGAGGTTGCCGGCCAGCTCGTTGACGCTCTCGGTGAGCCGCTTCCACGTGCCCTCGACGCCCTCGACCCGGGCCTGGCCGCCCAGCTGGCCCTCCGAGCCCACCTCGCGGGCGACTCGGGTGACCTCGGAGGCGAAGGACGACAGCTGGTCCACCATGCGGTTGATGGTGGTCTTCAGTGCCAGGATCTCGCCCTGGGCGTCCACGTCGATCTTGCGCATGAGATCGCCGTTGGCGACCGCGGTGGTGACCTCGGCGATGTTGCGCACCTGGTAGGTCAGGTTGTTGGCCATGAAGTTGACGTTGTCGGTGAGGTCCTTCCAGACCCCGGACACGCCCTGCACCCGCGCCTGGCCGCCCAGCTGGCCCTCGGTGCCCACCTCGCGGGCGACTCGGGTCACCTCGGAGGCGAAGGACGACAGCTGGTCCACCATCGTGTTGAGGGTGTCCTTGAGCTGCAACATCTCGCCCTGGGCGTCGACCGTGATCTTCTTCGACAGGTTGCCCTGCGCCACCGCGGACGAGACGGCCGCGATCTGGCGCACCTGAGAGGTCAGGTTGTTGGCCATCGAGTTGACGTTGTCCGTCAGGTCCTTCCAGACCCCGGACACGCCGCGGACCTGCGCCTGGCCGCCCAGCTGGCCCTCGGTGCCCACCTCGCGGGCGACTCGGGTCACCTCGGAGGCGAACGACGACAGCTGCTCGACCATCGTGTTCATGGTCGACTTGAGCTCCAGGATCTCGCCCTGGGCGTCCACGTCGATCTTGCGGGTGAGGTCGCCGTTGGCCACGGCCGTGGTCACCTGGGCGATGTTGCGCACCTGGTAGGTGAGGTTGTTGGCCATGGAGTTGACGTTGTCGGTGAGGTCCTTCCAGACGCCCGACACGCCCTTCACCTCGGCGCGGCCGCCGAGCTTTCCTTCGGTGCCGACCTCGCGGGCCACGCGGGTGACCTCGTCGGCGAAGGAGGACAGCTGGTCCACCATCGTGTTGAGGGTGTCCTTCAGCTGGAGGATCTCGCCCTGCGCGTCGACCGTGATCTTCTTCGACAAGTTGCCCTGGGCCACCGCCGTCGCCACGGTCGCGATGCTGCGCACCTGAGAGGTCAGGTTGTTGGCCATGAAGTTGACGTTGTCCGTCAGGTCTTTCCAGACCCCGGACACGCCGGTGACCTGCGCCTGGCCGCCGAGCTGGCCTTCGGTGCCGACCTCGCGGGCGACTCGGGTGACCTCCTCGGCGAAGCCGGACAGCTGGTCCACCATCGTGTTGACGGTGTTCTTCAGCTCGAACATCTCGCCCACGGCGTCGACCGTCACCTTGCGGCTCAGGTCGCCCTTGGCCACCGCCGTGGTCACGACCGCGATGTCGCGCACCTGCGCGGCCACGCGCGAAGACATCGTGTTGACGGCCTCGGTGAGGTCGCGCCAGCTGCCCGACATGCCGCGCAGGTTGGCACTGCCGCCGAGGCGGCCCTCGGTGCCGGCCTCGCGGGCCACCCTGGTCACCTCGGAGTTGAACAGCGCCAGCTGATCCACCATGCCGTTGATGGCCTTGCCCAGGCGGCGCACCTCGCCACGGGCCGACCGGTCGAGGTCGATGCGGCGCGAGAGATCGCCCTTGGCGACCGCGTCGATCACATCGGCCGCGCCGCTCACCGGGCTCACCAGGGCCTCGATCAGCTGGTTGACCGACTCGACGCTCTCCGCCCACGCGCCCACGCCGGGGCCGGGCGTCAGCCGCTCGCTGAACCGGCCCTCCTTGACCACTTCCTTACGGACGCGTACGAGCTCGTTGGACAGATGCTCGCGACGATCGGCCACCTCGTTGAGCAGCAGCCGTATCTCGCTGAGAATGCCGGGAGGCGCATGAGGCACCCGACGCCGGAAGTCACCGTCACGCCAAGAGAAAAGAGTCTCCAGGACGGGCACGAGATCCGATTCGGTGTACGTCCTCTCCTCGGGGCTTAGCGCGGCCTTGGCCGTGGTCATGGGGCCTCCTTCACTCGCTGCCTGCCTCGGCGAGTGATTCAAGTCTGTCACGATGAGTAGCTCGTAGTCCTGTCCTTGGATTTACCCCAAGTCAGTGGGAAGTGTGGTAGGCACGGTTGGATGACTGCTTCTCCCCATGCGGTGCTGGCCGCGACGTTCGCGCCCGGCGAGACCGCTGTGACGGCTGCGATGAGGTTCACGCGTGAGGTGATGACCGCGTGGGCCACTGGTGGCGTGCTCCATACTGCCGAGCAAGTCGCAGGGGACTTGGCCGAGCAGGTCGCTGACGAGCCATTTGAGGTCATTTGGAAGCATTTCGGGAACGCTGTACAGATCGAATTCCGGCAACGAAGCGTCTCCCAGAGTGATCCAAAAGCTCCTTCCTCGAACGTGGAAGAGTGGGGAGTCACCTTCGCGGGCGATTCCCGTGTCCATTGGGCTAGGCTCACGCTACCTGGCTCCGTGGACAGGGTCGCAGCCGAATGGCTGGAGGAGAGGTCCACCGGACCTCATTGGCTGGGGTTCCTGGCTGACGCGAGCGACTTGCTGGCAGGCACTCTCGACCCCGACATGGTGCCGGCGATCATCGCCCAGATTGTGGTGCCGAGGTTGGCGAGTTGGTGCGCCGTCTACACCTCCGACGGCGCCGCCGGACCGCTGCGGCTGGTCTATCTGTGGCATGCCGACGAGGCCAGGATCGACGGGCTGCGCGAGCAGTTGGCGGACATGGACGTCGGCGCCGCCGGCACCAGCGTCACCTCCACCCTTCACCTGGCCGACTCGCAGGTGCTGGCGGTGCCGCTGACGGCGCGCGGGCGCAGTCTCGGCATGATGTGCCTGGGCCGGCCCGACCGGTTCCGTGACGAGGTCATCCAGTTCGCCGACGACATCGGCAGGCGCGCCGCGCTGGCCATGGACAACGCCAGGCTCTACGCCCAGCAGGCCGCCGCCAACCGGGCGCTGCAGCGCAGCCTGCTCCCGCCCAACGAACCGGACGTGCCGGGGCTCGACTACGGCGTCATTTACGAGCCCGCCGGCGAGGTCAACGAGGTCGGCGGCGACTTCTACGACCTGTTCAAGGCGGGCGACGACTCGTGGCGGTTCGCGATCGGTGACGTCTGCGGCACCGGCCCGGAGGCCGCCGCCGTGACCGGCCTCGCCCGGCACACGCTGCGGCTGCTGGCGCGGGAGGGATATGGGGTGGCCGCCGTGCTCGGCCGGCTCAACCAGGCGATCCTGGAGGAGGGGGAGCGGGCCAGGTTCCTCACGCTGCTGCACGGCGACATCACCCCCGTGGAGACCGGTCTGGAGGTCCGCCTGGTGTCGGCGGGGCATCCCGAGGCGCTGCGGCTCAAGCCGAACGGCAAGGTCGAGACCGTCACCACGCCGCAGTCGTTGCTCGGGGTCTTCCACGAGGTCGTGTTCGAGGCCGACACCCTCCATCTCGACCACGGCGACGTGCTGCTGGCCGTCACGGACGGGGTGACCGAGCGGCGCTCCGGCGGGCGCCTGCTCGACGACGACGGCGGCTTGGCCAAGCTGCTCGCCGAGTGCGCCGGACTGTCGGCCAGGGCGGTGGCCGAGCGCATCCGCAGGGGCGCGGCCGAGTTCGCCTCCGAGCCGAGCGCCGACGACCTCGCCATCGTGGTGCTGCGCGCACGCTGACGCGTGGGCGGCGTGGTGCTCGATGAGGACCTCCCGATGTACGGCGGTGCGCGCGATCGTGACAGCGGTCAGGCCCGACGGTCAAGACCGTCGGGCCTGCAAGTCCTTACAACCTGTCAACCTCAGTGTGCATTCACGTGCTTTCGCGCGAATTCGAGCTGCACCGCGATCTGCGCGATCCGCTCCGACACCACGAGCGAGCCGCGAATGGCGTCGTAGGTGTAGACCTCATGCTCGCGGCCGTGCTCGGCGAGCGTGGCCACGTACTTCTCGATCTGGCGGAGCGGGCAGCGCGTGTCGTTCTCGCCGGCGAGGATCAGCAGAGGGGCCTTCACCTGGTCGGCGTACGTGATCGGGGAGCTGGTGGCATACCGCTCGGGCTGCTCGTCGGGTGAGCCGCCGAGCAGCGCGCGGTGGTAGGCGCGCAGGCTCTCGGCCTCGTCCTCGTACGAGGTCTGGTGGCAGGCGATCGGGACCGCCGCGATGCCGGCCGCCCACAACTCGGGTTGGGTGCCGAGGCCGAGCAACGTGAGATAGCCGCCCCACGCCGAGCCGGCCAGCACCAGACGGTCCGGGTCGGCGATGCCGCGCTCGATCACGCAGTGGCGTACGGCGGCCACATCGGCCAGCTCGATGTGCCCCACGTCGCCGTGCAGCGCGTCGCGCCAGGCCGAGCCGTAGCCGGTCGAGCCGCGGTAGTTGACCCGCACGACGGCGAAGCCCGCGTCCACCCAGGCCGCGACGGTGGGTGAGAACGCGTCGCGGTCGTGTGCCGCCGGCCCATGGTGCAGCAGGAAGACCGTGGGGTGGGGCGCGGTGCCGGTCTCCGGTTTGGAGATCAGCGCGTGGATGCGGCCGCCCTCGCCCTCGACGTCGATGTCCTCGACGGGCACACTGGGCGGCGCCGGCGGCCCACCGGGGTTGATCACGACCTGTCCGGTGCTGGAGCGGATGACCGGCGGGCGGGAGGCGCTGGACCAGGAGTATTCGACGTGGCCGCCGGGCCGGGGAGCCGCCTCGTCGATCACGCCGTGCGGCGTGTCGATGAGGGTCAGGCCGCCGCCGGCCAGGTCGTAGCGGTGCAGGTAGCTGCGGGCCCGGTCCTCGCGCAGGATCAGCAGGCCGCGGCCGTCGTCGTACCACTCGGCGTCCAGGTCGCCGGAGTCCTTCAGCCAGATCTCGCGCTGTTCGCCGGTCACCGGGTCCCAGACCAGGGGCTCGTGGCGCTGGCGGCGCTCGTGCAGGGCGAGCAGGCGGCGGTCGCCCACGACAGGGGCGAAGTGGAGCCCGAGCACGCCCTTGCCGGGGCCGTCGTACAGCTCGCTGACGGTCTCGCCGTTGGCGCGGACGACGCGGAGCGCGGGGTGACGGAAATCGCCGTACTCACCGTGATTTATCGCTATGAGCGAGCCGTCGAGGGACATGTCGCACACCCAGGCGGCCTCGGTGTGCTCGTAGAGCAACCGGTCCGGCTCGCCCTCGCGTACCAGGTGGATGCGGAAGGTGCTGTCGCTGGCCAGGCTGATCGCCGCGACGCCGGTCGTGGACAGCGCGATGCCGCAGGGCTGGCCGGGCGGCAGGCTCGGGGCCACCGGCTCGTCGGGGCCGCCGGTGAACGGCTGGCGCCACCATCCGCCGAACTCGTCGCCGTCGGTGTCGGCGAACCAGTAGATCCACTGGCCGGTGGGGTCGATGGCGGCGTACGCGGTGCCCTTGGGCCGGTCGGTCACCTGCCGGATGGCGCCCGTCACGCGATCCCAGGCGTAGACCTCCCACGTTCCCGTGGCGTTGGAGCGGTAGATGGAGCGGTTCGGAGCCTGACGCGCCCAGGAGGGCAGCGTCATGCGCGAGGCCCGGAACCTGGCCTGCCAGCGTTCCTCCGCCTTCATCCGGCGCGCCCCCTCCCATTGCTGTCCCGCGTGTCCCGGCTCGGGATGCCGTCCAGTATTGCGCCTACGCCGGGGAAATACGTCAGGAATGTGGGGGAATTTCGGTCTAAATACCCCATCAGTAACACCAGTCGCACACGTCCGTCAAGGAACAGGACTTGATCGGGGTACGGGCTCGAAGGTAGATAGGTGAAATGCCGCGTGCGTCACTACTTTCTGCCGACTTTTCGCGACTTCTGCGGCTTCCGTGACTTTCGTGTCCTTCGCGGCATTTCGGGAGACATATCCCGCGATGCGCTGCTCAAGGTCGGCCACGTCGGCGTGCCAGGCACTCGGGCCCATCCCGACCACCTGGGCGATGTCCTCGGGGCTCAGCTCCATGTCGAACTCGATCGAGCGCCGCCCGGTCTCCGCGAAGCCCTCCATGCTGCGCGCGACCCTGCGCTCCTTCTCCTCGTCCACGGAAAGCAGTCCCAACTCCTCGACCAGCGGGCTCAGATGTGTCCGCGCGGGCGTGACGACCACCACGACGCCATCCGGCCGCAGGATCCTCCTGAACTCGGGCCCGTTCCTGGGCGCGAAAACGTCGATCACCACATCGGCCACCCCATCCCGGATGGGGAGGGGCCGCCACACGTCGGCCACAAAGGCTCCCGCCCTCGGATGCACCCGCGCCGCCCGGCGTACAGCGTGCTTCGACACATCGAACGCCATCCCGATGCCATCGCTCACGGCATTGAGCACGGTCGCCAGATAGTGTCCGGTTCCCGTGCCGGCGTCGACGATCACCGGTGCGGTCCTGCCCTCCGCGCGGCGACCCTCGACGTTGTCCCGGTCTGACACAGGACCTCCTGCTGGTCCCACGCCGTAACCGGCCTCCATTCCCGCCCCACGGTACGCCTTCAGCACGCTGCCGTCATTCGTTTCGGTGGACGACTCGCGTTCTAGTGGACCGTTCTGCCCTGATGTGTGCTCCAGCACGCTTTCGGCCACGGCGGCGGCGAGGGGGGCGTAGTGCCCCGCGTCGAGGAACTCGGCCCTGGCTGCCACCATCGCCGCGCTGTCGGCGGTGCCCGGCGGTCTGGAGCCGACGAGGAGGCTGACGTATCCCTGCTTGGCCACGTCGAACGCGTGCCCGTCGGCACACCGCAGCGCCTGCTCCTCCAGCCGCACCCCGGCGCGGCATACGGGGCAGACGAGGTATTCGACGATGTCAGCCAGCATGTGCCCCATTCTGGTCCACCGCCACGGAGTTACCTATCGGGGCTGGAGAGGGGTGCCGAAGGGGAGCAGCCGTCCCCAGACGTCAGGGATGGTGCGGATGAGCTCCGTGGGCGAACCGCACGGTGATGGACAGGCCGCCTTCGGGACGCGCGCTGGCGGTGAGGGTGGCGTGGTGGGCTTGGGTGACGGCGTTGACGATGGCGAGGCCGAGGCCGTAGCCGTCGCGGTGGCCGCGACGATTGGGCGCCAGTTTCTGAAAGGGTTGGAAGAGCCGCTGGATCTGGTTGTCGGGGATGACCGGCCCGCTGTTGGTGACCGTCAGGGCCACCTCCGTGCCGGAGGTCTGAGTGGTGATCTTTACGTGCCCGTCCGGGCGGTTGTGGCGGATGGCGTTGTCGATGAGGTTGGCGACGAGGCTTTCGATCAGTCTGGGGTCCCCGGCCGTCACTGCGGGCGTGAGGTGTTCGGCCAGGTCAATGCCTGTCTCCGTGGCTTGGTCGCGGCGGGAGGCGAGCACTCCTGCGACGATCTGGGTGAGGTCGAGGGTGTCCCACCGGGTGATGCCGCGCTCGCTGGTGGCCAGAGCGAGCAGCGCTTGCAGGAGTCGCTCCTGGTGTTCGCCCAGAGCGAGGGCCTCCCGGCAGATCGAGCGCAGGTCCTCGGCGTCGGCGTCGGGGTCGGCGAGGGCGACTTCGAGGAGGGTACGCAGGCCGGCGAGCGGGGTGCGCAGCTCGTGGGAGGCGTTGGCGACGAAGTGGCGTTGGGCGTCGAAGGAGGCTTGAAGGCGGGCGAACAGGTCGTCGAGGGTGTGGCCGAGTTCGGTCAGCTCGTCCGCAGGCTCGCCGAGGTCGAGGCGCCGGTGGAGGTTTCCGGCGGAGATGATTTTGGCGGTGGTGGTGATGGCGCGCAGCGGGTGCAGGAACCGGCCGGCGACGTACCAGCCGAGAGCCAGGGCGACGGGAATCAGTATGACCAGGGCGACGGCGGATCCGGTGAGGAGTTGGGGCAGGCTGATCCCGGGCCCTGCTTCGATGATCGTGCCGGATGAGGAGGGGCCTTTGGGCGTGGCCATGTGGATGCTGGCCAGCGGGACGTTGACGAATATGAGCACGAAGGTCCCGGCGGCGTAGATGCCCGCCGCGTAGGCGAGCGCGAGCCGCGTCTGCAGGGACCTTCTGGTGAGCGTCTGGGAGGTCATGACGGTCCGATGCGGTAGCCGCCTTCGCGGATGGTCTCGATCACGGGCGGGTCGCCGAGCTTGGCCCGTAGCCGGTGCATGGTGTGCTTGACGGCGCTGCTGAAGGGGTCGGCGGCCTCGTCCCAGACGCGTTCGAGCAGGTCCTCGGCGGAGATGACCAGGCCGGGTACGGCGAGCAGGCATTCGAGCAGGCCGAACTCCCTGGGGCTCAGCTCCAGGCGCCGGCCGGCCCGGAACGCGATACGGCGGGCCGGATCGAGGGTGATGTCCCCGCAGGCCAGGGTGGGCGGTAGCGGCGGGGTGGCGCGGCGGGCCAGGGCACGAACGCGCGCGACCAGTTCGGCGAACGCGAACGGCTTGGGCAGGTAGTCGTCGGCGCCGAGGCTGAGCCCGTCGACGCGGTCCTCGATCGTGCCGGAGGCGGTGAGCATCAGTACGCGGGTCTCACAGCGGCCGTGGGCGAGTCGCCGGCAGATCTCGTCTCCGTGGACGCCGGGCAGGTCGCGATCGAGGATCACCACGTCGTAGCGGGTGGCGGCCAGGCGGTCGAGGGCGGCGGTTCCATCCAGGACGATGTCGACGGCCATGCCCTCGCGGCGCAGCCCGGTTCCGATGGAGCGGGCGAGGACCTCGAAGTCCTCGACGACGAGGACCCTCACCGCCCCTTACCGCCAGTCATCGTGTGGCCGAATCTGCCGCCGGGTCGAGGTGCCATGCTTCGACGATGCCAGATCCCAGGTTCCAGCCGGGTCGCAGCGGCTGCGACCGGGCTGGAACCGGGTGCCGCGTACAACCGTCGGCATGAGTTCATTCACGCCTCACCGATCCAATCAGCGGGCCGGGCAGGACCGTTTCCCTCAGTTGCTGCGCGCGGAGTGGACCAAGTTCCGCTCCGGGCTGGGCTGGGTGCTCGCCATGGTGGCCTCTGTGCTGGTCACCGTGTCGCTCGGACTGCTGATCGCCGGGGGTGCCCGCAGCGCCTGCGTGACCGGGAAGGGGGAAGGCCCCTGCCCCGCGCCTTTGGTGGGTCCCGATGGTACGGCGGTGAGGGACAAGTACTACTTCGTGCACCAGCCGCTCAAGGGGAACGGCAGCATCACCGCCCGCGTGTCGGACATGACCGGGCAGATCCGGCTGCCGGACGTCGTGCCCGGAGTGCGCAATGTCAAGGAGGGAGTGGTGCCGTGGGCGAAGGCCGGGCTCCTCCTCAGGCAGAGCCTCAAGCAGGGCTCACCGTACGCCGCCGTCATGCTCACGGGAGATCACGGCGTGCGGATGCAGTACAACTACACCCACGACGTGCCCGGCGGTCCTCACAATGGCCCGCAGTGGCTGCGGCTGACCAGGTCGGGCGACACCGTCACCGGCTACGAGTCGGACGACGGCAAGACGTGGACCGAGGTCGCCACGGTCACGTTGACCGGGCTGCCGGAGACGGTCGAGATCGGGCTGTTCGCCACCTCACCAGGCGCCTTGTGGGACATGGCGAAAGCCTTCGCCCAGGCCACCGCCACCTTCGACCAGATCACGCTGCAGGGCGCGAACGGTTCGTGGCGCCGCGACGACGTCGGCGTCTCCATGGAGTCCGACGGCAAGACCCCGCATCACCCGGGCGGGGTCGTCGAGTCCGGTGACAAGCTCATCGTGACCGGGGGAGGTGACATCGGGCCCGCCACGGTGGAGGGCGGCCTGCGCGCTGACCTCATGCTGATCGGCGGGGCCGTGGGGCTGATCCCGGTGCTCGTGGCGGCGGTCTTGTTCTTCACCGCGGAACACCGGCGGGGTCTGATCGGGACCGGTCTGCCGGCCGAGTCGCATCCAGCGCGGCTGCTGGCGGCCAAGGCGCTGGTGGTCGGCGCGGTCGCGTTCGTGGCGGGGCTGGTGACCTCGGGAGTCGTGGTCCCCATCGGCCTGGCGATGTTGCGCGCCAATCAGAACCCGATTCAGCCGATCACCTTGGGTACCGAGCTCCGGGTGATCGTCGGCTACGCGGCGCTGACCGCGGTCGCCGCCGTGCTGGCTCTGGGCCTCGCCGCGCTGGTCAAGCGGGGGATCGTCGCCATCGGGCTGGCCATCGCGCTGGTCGTCGTGCCTCACCTGCTGGCGAGCGCGGGGCTGGCGCCATGGCTGCTGATGATCACCCCTGCCGCCGGGTTCGCGATCACGCAGAGCATCCCCACGTTCGCGCATGTGGACGTGGACCAGTCACTGCTCGGGGGCTATCATCCGCTCCCGCCATGGGCGGGTTTGACCGTGACCTTCGGGTACGCGGCCCTCGCCCTAGGGGCGGCGATAGCCGTACACCGCGGGAAGACTTCACGTCAGGCTCCGCTCCCCTAGAGGTATGGCGCGGTGGCGCCCGTGGGGATGGGAGGCGGGTCAGGCGGCGGTTGCGGCCTCGAGGAGGAAGGCGGCGTTGGACGACGTGGCGCGGAGCTTGTCGACGAGGACCTGGAGTCCTTGCTGCTTCTCGAGCCCGGTGAGCATCCGCCGCAAGCGCCAGACCACCTTCCGCTCCTCCGCGTGCAGCAGGATCTCCTCCCGCCGCGTCCCCGAGCTCTCCAGGTCCACGGCCGGGAACAGCCGCCGCTCGGCCAGCTCGCGGGTGAGGTGCAGCTCCATGTTGCCCGTCCCCTTGAACTCCTCGTACAGGTTGTTGTCCATCCGCGACCCCGTGTCGACGAGCGCGGTGGCGAGGATGGTGAGGGAGCCGCCGCCCTCGACGTTGCGTGCGGCGCCGAAGAAGCGCTTGGGCGGGTAGAGCGCGCGGGCGTCGATGCCGCCGGTGAGCACGCGCCCGCCGCCGGGGGCCAGGTTGTTGTACGCCCGCCCCAGCCGGGTGAGCGAGTCGAGCAGCACCACCACGTCCCGTCCGGACTCGACGAGCCGCTTGGCCCGCTCGATGGCCAGCTCGGCGACGGTGGTGTGGTCGTGGTCGGGGTGGTCGAAGGTCGAGGAGTAGACCTCGCCCGCGATGGTGGCCCGCATCTCGGTGACCTCCTCGGGCCGCTCGCCCACGAGCACGACCATGAGGTGCACCTCGGGGTGGTTGCGGGTGATCCCGGCGGCCAGCGCCTGCAGGACCATGGTCTTGCCGGCCTTGGGCGGCGCGACGATGAGGCCGCGCTGTCCCTTGCCGATGGGGGCGAACAAGTCGATGACGCGCGTGCTGAGCGACTCGGTCTCGATGGTGAGCCGTTCGGTCGGGTGTACGGGCGTCAGGTCAGCGAACGTGGGCCGCCCGCGCCACTGCGTGTCGCCGTTGACGGACTCGACGCGGGCGAGCTTGTTGCCTGCGAAGGAGGCGACGACGTGGTCGCCCGGCCGCAGGTCGAACTGTTTGATTTTCTCGGGAAGCACGCGCACGTCACCCGGTCCCGGCAGGTGCTCGGCCCGGATGAACGCGGATTTTTCGCGTATGTCCAGGAGGCCGCTCACCTGCCGCACGGGCACGTCCGCACGCTGTTCAGGAATGGTGTGCACAGACATGGTGAAACCCCTTTGGGGGAATGCGCCGGACCCGTGAAGGCCGGCGAGTGATGAAAGGAAGCCGGGCCCCGTAACGCGGGGCGAGGCTGAGATCGAAGATCAGCGGAGCTGTGGCTCAACGCTGGTTGGAACATACCACACGATCTGACCTACCAAACGCCTAGCCCTCTTGGGCTATTCCCGGGCGATTCTCGGGTCTTCGCGCACACGCACGGGACACGCCGCGTGACAATCTTCTTCTCGACACCGTACTCCGGGGAAAATTACCGCGGCCGGTGTATCGAAGGACACAGAGCCCCCATCAGCGCAGCGTCATCGTGTCAAGTGACATGCAGGACCCCTGCAACTCGGTGAGGGTTCCATAGGACCAACAGAACCTCCTTGGGGGAGCACCATGATGACCGTCAACCACTGCCCGCGGTGCCACCACGAGCTCGACGAGGGCCCGATCATGTACCGGTGCGCGAACTGCCGCCGCGCCGTCTACGCCGCCGACCTCGAGAACGAGTACGTTCCGCATCTCCACGCCGAGCCTGTCGCCGCCTAGTCTTGGCGCGTGCCGCATCAACCGATAACCGTGTCCGGCGTCGAGGTGACACCACTCTGCGACGCCGTGGGCCCGATGGGGTCGGCGATCCGCCGCCCGCTCGCCGAGATGTTCCCCGATTCGGGGCTCCGGGACGAGCCGTGGGTCCTGCACTTCCACTGCTATCTGCTGCGTTCGGCGGCAGGCCGCCTCACTCTGGTCGACACCGGCATAGGCGGCGCCGAGTCGCCGGCGTCCAGTTGGGCGCCGGTTCCGGGAACGCTGGCCGGCGAGCTGGCCGCGGCCGGCGTCGCGCCCGCTGACATCGACACCGTCGTCCTCACCCACCTGCACAGCGACCACGCCAGCGGCGTGGTGACCGACGACGGCAGGCCGGCGTTCGAGAACGCGCGCCATGTGCTCCAGCAGGCCGAGCTGGACGCCGCGGCGGGGCCCGTGCTCGACCGGCTGCTCGCCCCGATCAAGGGCCAACTTCACGTGGTGGAGGGCCGGGCCGAGGTCGCCCCCGGTGTTCACGTGCACCTCGCGGCGGGGCACACGCCCGGCCATCAGATCGTCCGGGTCGGTGACGTGGCCATGACCGGCGACCTCGTTGTCCATCCCGTGCAGCTCGACGACCCTGGCGTGCGTTACCTCTACGACGACGACCAGGAGGCGGCCGCACGCACCCGCGCCGAGGTGCTCGACGCGCTCAGGGCCGAGCGGGCGATTCTCGCCACCGCCCACTTCAGTGAGCCTTTCCTGCGTCTTTGAGCACGTCCGGGTCTGCCATAGTGCTGGTGTGAACGATTTCTGGGCGACGGTCAACCGGGTGATCGCAGGGGCGGCGGCGTACATCACTGACGAGAAGGGGCGGGTCCTGCTGGTCGACCCGAACTACCGCGAGCACTGGAACTTCCCCGGCGGCATCGTCGACGCCGGGGAGCATCCCGCGCAGGCGTGCGCCAGGGAAGTGGCCGAGGAGGTCGGGCTGGAGGTGGAGGTCGGCAGGCTGCTGACCGTGCACTGGGGTGAGCTGTCGTACATCCCCTATCCGCTGGTCAACTTCCTGTTCGACTGCGGCGAGATCGCCTCTGACACACCCATCACCCTGCAGGTCGAGGAACTGGACGACTACGGGTTCTTCACGGTCGAGGAGGCCGAGCGGCTGCTGCCGAGCCACGTCTACCAGCGGCTGCTGGCCGCGGCGGCCGCCCGGGAGTCCGGCGGGATGAGCTACCTATCGCCTGCTCAGGACGGGCTGATCGGCAAGTAGCGAGGCGGGCAGGGCCACCATCGCGGTCAGGCCGCCGTACGGCGAGGGCGACAGGGTGACCTTGATGTCGTGCCGGGCCGCCAGTCTGCTGACCACGAACAAGCCGAGCCGGTCGCTCTGCGCCAGGTCGAACTCCGGCGTCGTGGTCAGCCGGTCGTTGAGCTCGTCGAGCTCGACGCGGGGCAGGCCGAGCCCTCGGTCCTCGACCTCGACCACCAGGCCGTTCGGGGTCGCCGTGCTCCGCACGTCCACCCTGGTCTGGGGCGGCGAGAACAGCGTGGCGTTCTCGACCAGCTCGGCCATCAGATGGGCCACGTCCGTGACCGCCGAGCCCAGCAGCGCGACCGGCGGCGTCTGGAGCACCTCGACCCGCTCGTACTCCTCCACCTCCGCCACCGCCGCGCGCAGCACGTCATGGATCGGCACCGGATTGCGCCAGCCGCGACCCGGGGTCTGGCCGGACAGGATGATCAGGCTCTCGGCGTGCCGGCGCATGCGGGTCGTGAGGTGGTCCAGCTTGAACAGGTCCGCCAGGAGCTCCGGCTGCTCGGTCGCCCGTTCCATGCTGTCGAGCTGGAGCAGCTGCCGGTGCAGCAGCGACTGGTTGCGCCTGGCCAGGTTGACGAAGACCTGGCTGACGCCGTGCCGCAGCCTGGCCTGGTCCACCGCCGCCTCGACGGCCGTGGACTGCACCTGGTTGAAAGCCTCGACGATGTCGTCCACCTCGGCGCTGTGCGTCCTGACCTCCAGCGGCGCGATCTCGGCCGGCGTGGGCGTGGCCGTGTTCGTCCGCAGCCGCCTGACCAGCCCGGGCAGCCGTACTTCGGCCAGCTCTGTGGCGGCGTCGCGGAGCCCGGCCAGCTCGCGCACCAGGCGCTTGCGGAAGCGCAGCGAGAGCATGATCGAGGCGATGACGGCGACGAGGCCCACGCCGCCGGCCACGCCGATCTTGACCAGCATGCCGATGGCCGTCGGGGTGACCCGCTGCGTGATGCCGGTCACGGCCGCGGCCTGGTTGCGCTCGACGGCCCGCCACAGGTTCTCGCCGTCCACGGGCCAGGTGGCGGCCGTCGCGGGCAGGCCGTTCGTGGCCGCCTGCCCCCTGATGGCGTCCTCGGCCTTCAGGAACTCCTGGTAGACGGGCGAGGTGGACAACGTCTCGTACGGCCCCCGCAGGTCGGCGTCCAGGTGCGAGAGCGCCTGCGCGAACAGCAGCCGCCTGGTCGCGGCCATCCCCGTGAACGCCTCCCGATCCCGGGGCTCCACCTGGCCCTTGGCCAGCACCACGGCGATCATCGCCCGTTCCCTGGACAGCAGGTCCTTGGCCTCGCCCAGCATGGTGATGGCCTTGGCCTGCCGGTAGAGCGTCATCTCGGGCACCAGCACCATGGCGTCGTACATGCGGAAGGACGCATCCACGATCTGGCTGTAGCCGTCGATGACGTCGAGCGGCGCGACGCTCGCGCCGTCCACGTCCTTGCGGACCTGAGCGAGCTGGTCGAGCTTGCCGTTCAGGGTGTTGAGCTGCGCGATCATCTCGGGCGACAGGTCGCGGACGTTCCTGACCAGGCGGCGGAACGCCGCCACGGCCCGGTCGGTCTGGCCGCGCCGCTTGGCGAGGGCGTCCGCGCCCCGCCCGCTGACCAGGACCTCCACAGAGGCCAGCCGCTCCTCCTGCAGCGCGATGTTGACCTGCTCCGACGGCGTGGCCAGGTTCGTGACCAAATCGTTGATCGCGAGCAGGCGGACACCGTCCGCGCCGGTCAGGCCCGCCGCGAACGCCCACAGCCCGACGAGGGACAGCAGCGGGACGAGCAGCAGGATGAGGAGCTTCACAGCAATGGGACGGCCACGCTTGGGGGGCATGCGACCTCCGGGTGCATGATGAGATCGCCTCGCAGATTACACCCCCCTTTGGAAGGATTTCTGTGCGTCTTCCGCGTTCTTTCTCCGGCTGGACCATCGCGGTCTTCGGATTCCTGGCCTTCGCCCTGGGGCTGCTCGGGCTGGTCTCGCCCGGCACGCAGCTGTCCATGCTGGGTTTCGAGGTGCTCGACGAACGGCCGGCCGGCGACTATACGGCGGTTTTCATGGCGGCATCGTCGATGGCGGCGGTGAACATGGGCGTCTACTACATGTTCGCGGCGTCGGCGGATTACACGCCGTTCTTCCGTTGGACCGTGCCGTTCAGGCTCGTGACGTTCACCGTCTTCACCGCGCTGGTGGTAACCGGGACGGCGCCGTCCGGGTTCTTCGGCGTCGGGTTGTGGGAGGGGCTGGGGGCGGCGGTCACGGGATTCGCGCTCTGGCGCGAGGGCAAGCTGATGCCCTCGCGCCAGGCGGCCTGATCACGGATTGTCGGAGCCGCCGGCCACGAGGCGGTCGCCGGCCCTGTGCTCGCGTTCCAGCCGCCGCTCCAGATCGCGTTTCTCGTCCTCCAGCCGGGCCACTTGGTCGGAGGCCTCGGCCCTGGCACTGCGCAGCCTGCGGCGGTGCCTGGCCGTCCGGCGCGAACCCGAGCCCAGCATCCAGAGACCCAGCGCCAGGACGGCCATGGTGACCGCGCCCGCCAGGAACATCTCCAGGTGGTTGAGCTCAAAGGTGTATCCGAACAGGATGTACCTCGAGCTCTCCTCGGTGAGGACCAGGGCCACGGCGCCGCCGGCGAGCAGGACCAGGAGAAGACCCAAAAGAATCATCCAACTCACCCCTTGTCGTCAGAGCGCGGTTCTCCTTCCCCGATGGCGTCGGGGTATGCGCGATGATGACGTTCATGAGACCCGAGCCCGGACAGGTGCTCCACTTCTCCGAGGACCCGACGATCGAGCGGTTCGTCCCGCACGTGGCGCCCACGAGCGCGCTGAGCGAGGCGTACGTGTGGGCGGTCGACCACGACCGCTGCCCCGACTACTGGTTCCCCCGTGCCTGCCCGCGGGCGATGGCGTGGGTGGGGCCGCGCACCACAGAGGCGGACAAGGTTCGCATCATCGGCCCTGGCTGCGGTGAGCGTGTGCACGCCATCGAATACGGCTGGCTCGACGCCCTCAGGGACGTCAAGCTGTACGCCTACCGCCTGCCGGCCGACGACTTCGCGCCCATCGGCGACCCGCCGAGCGCGGTGGTCGCGAAGGTGCCGGTCGAGCCGCTCGGCCCGCCCGAGCGCGTGGGTGACCTGTTCGAGCTGCACGAAGAGGCGGGGATTCAGTTGCGGGTGCTGCCCAACCTGTGGGCGTTCTGGCACGAGGTGATCGAGAGCACGCTGGAGTTCAGCGGGATTCGGCTGCGCAACGCTCGTCGATGAGCGCGACCAGCGTCTCCAGCGGCATCGAGGCGGGCGGGAGCTTCTCGCGGGCGTGCCGGTTCGCCTCGCGCCGCAGCACCTCGTTGACCGGAGTGGGCACGCCGTGCAGGCGGCCCAGCAGGACGATCTCGCCGTTGAGGTAGTCGGCCTCGATGGAGCCGCTGGACCTGGCCAGGCTCTGCCACGATGAGCCGCCGCCGCGGTCGACGCCCTCGATGGGGCGCATGTCCACCTGGTGGCCACGCATCTGGCGTTCGTCCTCGGGGGTGGAGTACGCGATGCCGGCCTTGTCCAGCACGTCCATGGCCTCGGCCCGGGCCCGGTCCACGACCGCCGCCATACCGTCGGCATGGCCGACAAGGGCCTCCACGGCGTTGGCGAGGTTGCCGAGCAGTTTGCCGTGCTTCCAGCGCATCACGTCGGGGACCGCGCGGGCCACGAGGCCCCGCTTGCCGAGGTCGGTGACGATGCGCGCGGCGAGGTCGTCCACACCTTGTGGATAGCGCCCGACGTGCAGCATGCCCGAGTACGGGTAGCCGTGGGCGGCCACCACGCCGGGCTCCAGGTGCTGGGCGGGCAGCCAGACGCACATGCCGTAAACGCGCGAAAACCGCCGCAGGACCATGCGCTCGTTGGCGACGCCGTTCTGGGCGCACACCACGGGCAGGTCCGTCGGCCAGTCGGCCAGCGCGGCGATCGTGTCCTGGGACTTGGTGGCCAGGATCAGCACGTCGTCGTCGCGGGCCGGCACGGGGCCGTCGGCGGCGGGGATGTCGAGGGTCTCAGTGGTCTCAGGGGTGATCAGGCGCAGGCCGTCCCGCTTTAGCGCTTCGTAGTGGGCGCCTCTCGCGATCAGCAGAACGTCGTGCCCGCCTTGGTACAGGCGGGCACCAATGGTTCCACCAACGGCTCCTGCTCCGATCACTATGTAGCGCATTGTCCGAGGATGTCATTCCTCATTTGGCAAGCGCTACCTGGGTCTGCGTCGTCACGGCGGTGCCGCGCGTGCGTTCCCGCATGATCGTCTTGAGGACGCGCCAGCCGTCGCGGACGGCGTTGAGGTTGCTGGTGCCGTGGATGCGGGAGCGCTCGTGGCTGGGGACCTCGCGGATGACGAGCCCGGCCTGGGCGGCGCGGACGTTCATCAGCGTCTCGATTTCGAAACCGTCGCAATCGAGGTCAAGGGCCTCCAGGTGGCGCGCCCAGAAGGCGTTGTAGCCGTAGCAGAGGTCGGTGTATCGGGTGCCGTAGAGCAGGTTGGTCAGCCCGGTGAGGACCTTGTTGCCGAGCGAGCGCCACGGGCTGAGGTCGTCGGAGCCGCCGCCGGGCGCGTATCTGGAGCCCTTGGCGAAGTCGGCGCCGGCGAGCAACGTGTCGACGAAGGAGCGGATCTCACGGCCGTCCGTGGAGCCGTCAGCGTCGATCATCACGATGATGTCGCCCCTGGCGGCCTGGAAGCCCTCGATGAGCGCGTTGCCCTTGCCGCGCCGGGTCTGCACGACGACCCGCAGGTCCGGGCGCAGCCTCCGCGCCACGGCGATGGTGTCGTCGGTCGAGTTGCCGTCGACCAGGATCACCTCGTCGATCCAGTCGGGCAGCGTGGCGAAGACATGGGGAAGGTTCTCGGCCTCGTTCATCGCGGGAACGATGACACTGACGCTGGCGGCGGAAAGCTGCTTGTTCATGGAAACAAGGTCCTCCTGCACACATGCAGGCGACTTGACTCTGCCTTGCATTGGTCCTTTCTAAGGAAGATCGTCGTCGACTCTCGCTTCGCGGACCCTTGAAAGGATCTCCTCCACCGTCTCCTCCGGGCTCTGTCGCGAGGTGTCCAGCCACAGGCCGATGCGCGGGGTCTCGCGGTGGAGCACCTGGTCGAGCAGGGTCACCGTCCAGCCGCCGCCGTAGCCGTCCTTGGCCCGGGCCCGCTCCCGAGCCTCCACCGCGGCCGGGTCCGGAGCGAGCACGACCACGTGCAACGGGCGGGTGCGGATGAGCTTCGTGAAGCGCTCCAGGTCCGCTCCGAGGATGACGTCCTGGACGATCGGCGTGAACCCGGCCTCGGCGTACAGGTCGGCCGTGGTCGCCGCGATCCGGTAACGGAGGTGGAGTTGGCGGACCGCCTCGTCGATCGGCTCGGGGGTCATCTCGGCGCGGCCGGAGACCACCATGCGGCGGAAGGTGTCGCCGCGGACGTGGGCCGCGCGAGGCAGGCGCTCGGCCAGGGCCTGCGCCACGGTGGACTTGCCGGCAGCCGAGACGCCGGTGATGAGGACCGCGCCGTTCACGCGCCCACGAGTTTCCTGACCCGGTCGGCGCCCACGGCGAGCAGGAGTGTGGGAAGCCGTGGGCCGGTGTCGCGGCCGACGAGCAGCTTGTAGAGCAGGGCGAAGAAGGCCCGTTGGGCAGCCTTCAGCTCAGGGGTGGGGTCGGCGTCGGCGGGCAAGCCCGCTTGGGCCTTCGGCACCCCGTACACGAGCGTGGTCAGCCCGTCGAGTGACCAGTCGTCGAGGCCGTCGGCCAGCAGCCGCAGCGACTCCCGCTCGCTCGCGCCGAGCGAGTCGAGCAGTTCTTCGTCCGGCGACTCCCGCACCCGGGTGCGCTGGTCGGCGGGCAGGTGGGCGTCGACCCAGCGCTGTGCCCGGTCCAGGCGGGGGCGGGCGGCGTCGAGGTCGCCGATCCCGTCGAGGTCGCGCAGGATGCGCAGGGTCTGCTCGGCGTGGCCGGTCGTGATGTCCACGATGGAGGCCAACGTCCGGTAGGGGACGGGGCGCGGGGTGACGGGCAGCGGGCCCTCGGCCGTGTGCACCGCGCGGTCGTAGGCGGCCAGCTCGGCGGGTTGGGCCTGGCCCGCGGCCACCTTGCGGCCGAGGGCGTCCCACTCGTCGTAGAGCCGGTGGATCTCCTGGTCGAAGGCGATCTTGAAGGACTGGGCGGGCTTACGGCGGGCGTACAGCCAGCGCAGCACCGGCGCCTCCATGATCTCCAGGGCGTCGGCCGCGGTCGGCACGTCTCCCTTGGAACTGCTCATCTTGGCCATGCCGGTGATGCCGACGAACGCGTACATGGGGCCGATCGGCTGCTGCCCGCCGAACACGTCGGACACGATCCGGCCGCCGACGGTCCACGCCGAGCCCGGAGAGTGGTGGTCGACGCCGGACGGCTCGAAGATCACGCCCTCGTACGCCCACCGCATCGGCCAGTCGACCTTCCACACCAGCTTGCCGCGGTCGTGCTCGGCCAGCCGCACGGTCTCGCCGAAGCCGCACTCGCAGGTGTAGGCCAGCTCGGTGGTCGCATCGTCGTAGGCCGTGACGGTCGTGAGGTCGCGCCCGCACAGGTCGCAGTAGGGCTTGTAGGGGAAGTAGTCCTCCACCTGCTTCGACCGGTGCCGCGACAACACGGCGTCGATCGCGGCCCGCTCGCGCACCGCCAGCAGGATCTGCTCCCGGTAGGCGCCCGAGGTGTATTGCTCGGTCTGGCTGATCGTCCGGCACTGCACGCCCAGCTCGGCCATGGCCTCGATCATGGGGGCCTTGAAGTGCTCGGCCCAGTTGGCGTGTGCGCTGCCCGGCGGGGCGGGCACCGACGTCAGCGGCTTGCCGATGTGCTCGGCCCACGACGGGTCGATGCCCGCGGGCACCCTGCGGAACCGGTCGTAGTCATCCCAGGACAGCAGGTGCGTGCACGCGACCCCACGCCGCCTGATCTCGTCGGCGACGAGGTGGGGCGTCATGATCTCGCGCAGGTTGCCCAGGTGGACCGGGCCGGACGGGCTCAGGCCGGAGGCGCAGACGATGGGGGTGCCAGGCGCGCGCTTCTCCGCCTCGGAGATCACCTGGTCCGCGAACCTGGACACCCAGTCGGTCTCGCCACTCGTAGCCATCGGGCCATTCTCGCGGTTCCCGGCGGCTCAGGCCAACGTATTCGCAAAGCTCACGGCAGCGTGCGCGCGTACGGGTCCCACTCGGCGGGAAGCGGCTCCGGCGTGGTCAGGCTCGAGGCGATCGGGCGGAACTCCGATCGTTCGCCGGAATCGGCGATGGCGACCATGAGCTCCAGCACGTGGTACGCCAGCTCACCGGACGCCCGATGCGCCGTGCCCGCGCGGATCGACCTGGCCATGTCCAGGACGCCGATGCCGCGCCCGGCCGTGGTGCCGGACAGCGGCAGCTCCCGCCAGTCGGTGTCGTGCAGGCCGCGGGCCAGCAGCGGCCCCTCGAAGGTGTTCGGGTCGGGGAGCGACAGCGCGCCCTCGGTGCCGATGATCTCGATCATCCTGCGGTTGACGGCCGAGTCGAAGCTGAACGTGGCCGCCGCCGTGGCCGTGCCCGGGAAGTCGAGCAGGGCATTGACGTGGGTCGGCACGTCCACCGGGAAGATCTTCCCCGCCTTCGGCCCCGAGCCGACGACCCGCTGGTCACGGGCCCTGCGGCTGTCCGCCGCCACCCGGGCGACGGGGCCGAGCAGGGGCACCAGGGCGGTCAGGTAGTAGGGGCCGAGGTCGAACAGCGGCCCGCCGCCGGGCTGGTAGAAGAACTCGGGGTTGGGATGCCAGGACTCCGGGCCGAGGCTCTGCGTGGCCGCCGTGACGGCGACCGGCTCGCCGATGACGCCCGAGCGCAGGGCGTGCACCGTGGACTGGAGCCCGGCGCCGAGGAAGGTGTCGGGGGCGCCGCCGACCCGCAGGCCGAGGTTGGCGGCCTCGGCCATGATCTTCGCTCCGTCGTCGGTGTTCATGGCGAGGGGCTTCTCGCTGTACACGTGCTTGCCCGCGCGCAGCGACTCCAGCGCGACGGCCGCGTGCGCCGACGGGATGGTGAGGTTGACGACGATCTCGACCTCGGGCACGGCGAGCACCGTCCCGAGGTGGCCCGACACGGGGACGTCGTACTCCCGCGCGACCTCGGCGGCGCGCTCGGCGTCGAGGTCCCCGACGCCGAGCACGCGCACGTCGGGGAAGGCGGTGAGGTTGCGGAGGTACTGGCCACTGATGTTTCCGGCGCCGACCAGGGCGACGCCGACGGGGCCATGACTCAAGAGCCCTCCAAGGAGGTGAGATAGGCGTGACTGTCCGCGAGAGCGGCGAAGATGTCGGTCGCGCACTCGTCGAGCTCGACGATGCGCCAGGCGGCGGGCGCGGCGGCCAGGATGCCGGGCACGGGCATGACGCCCTGGCCCACCGCGACGTGCGGCTCGCCCTTGACCACCGGCCCGTCCTTGACGTGCAGCGCCAGCGTGCGCTCGGCCAGGCGGCCGAGCAGGGCGGGCACGTCGGCGCCGCCCACGGCCGCCCAGTACGTGTCGATCTCCAGGAAGACCTCGGGGGCGAGCAGGTCGGCCAGTACCTCGATCGCGTGCCGGCCCTCGACCTGCGGCTCGATCTCCCACCAGTGGTTGTGGTAGCCGATCCGCATGCCGTGCCCCGCCGCCTGCTCGGCCAGGCCGTTCAGCAGGTCGGCGGTGCGCCGGAGGCCGTCGCGGGTGGTGAACTCCTCCTCGGCGATGCCGCCGGGGAGGATCACCAGGTCGGTGCCGACCGTGGCGATGGCGTCGAAGACCTTCGCGGGCTCCTGGCTGAGCAGCGCGTACGCGTGCGTGCTCGACACGCTCAGCCCCAGGTCGTCGGCGACCTGGCGGAAGCCCTTGGGGTCGGCCGTCGGGTCGTAGGGCTCCACCGCCTGGTAGCCGAGCTCCGCGATGCGCCGTAAGACGGCGTCGCGGTCGGCGGCCATCGCCTCCCTGACCGTGTAGAGCTGGACGCTGATGGGTTTGCTCATCCGCGTACCCCCATGAGGTGCTCGAGCGCGAGCTGGTTGAGCCGGGTGAAGTGGAAGCCGCGCAGGGCCGCCGCCTCGACGTCGAAGTCGTCCTTGGCCAGGTCCTGCCAGGTCTCACCCGCCGCCAGCGTGGGCTGGGCCAGCTCGTCCACGCGCGAGGCGCGGATGGCCTCCTGGACCTCGGGGTCCTGGCGGAACTTGGCGGCCTTGTCCTTGAGGATCAGGTACGTGCGCATGTTGGCCGCGGCCGAGACCCACACGTCCTCGGGGTCATCGGTACGCAGCGGCTTGTAGTCGAAGACGAGCGGGCCGTCGTAACCGTGCGACTCCAGCAGGTCCACCAGGAAGAACGCGCTCTTCAGATCGCCGTGCCCGAAGATCAGGTCCTGGTCGTACTTCGGGCCGTGCTGGCCGTTGAGGTCGATGTGGAAGAGCTTGCCGCGCCACAGGGCCTGGGCGATGCCGTGCACGAAGTTGAGCCCGGCCATCTGCTCGTGGCCGACCTCGGGGTTGACGCCCACCATCTCGGGGTGCTCCAACTCGTTGATCAGGGCCAGCGCGTGGCCGATCGTGGGCAGGAGGATGTCGCCGCGGGGCTCGTTGGGCTTGGGCTCGATGGCGAAGCGGATGTCGTAGCCCTTGTCGATGACGTACTGGCAGATGAGGTCCAGGCCCTCCTTGTAGCGGTCCATGGCGGCCTTGACGTCCTTGGCGGCGTCGGACTCGGCGCCCTCGCGCCCGCCCCAGCACACGTACGTCTTCGCGCCGAGCGAGGCGGCCAGGTCGAGGTTGCGCATGACCTTGCGCAGGGCGTAGCGGCGCACGTCGCGGTCGTTGCTGGTGAAGGCGCCGTCCTTGAACACCGGGTGGGTGAACAGGTTCGTGGTGGCCGCGGGGACCTTCATGCCGGTCTCGTCCAGGGCCTTCCTGAAGGCGGCGATGGCCTTGTCCCGGTCGGGCTCGACGGCGAGCAGGTCGTCGTCGTGGAAGCTGACGCCGTAGGCGCCCAGCTCGGCCAGGCGGTGCACGGTCTCCACCGGGTCGAGCGCGGGGCGGGAGGCGTCGCCGAACGGGTCGCGCGCCTGCCAGCCCACGGTCCACAGGCCAAAGGAGAAGCGGTCGTCCGGGGTCGGGGTGAATGCGGTCATTTGCGTGCGCTCCCTGATATTAGTCCATAATCTGTACATAATCCTGAGGAGGTGGATGGGGTGTCGTCAAGAGGTGTCCGGCATGATTCCATGCGTGCCCGTAACTTGGCCGTAGTACTCGGCGCCATCCACGGAACAGGACCTCACACCCGGGCCGCGCTCGCTGAGATGACCGGATTGACCAAGACCACCGTGTCGAGCCTGGTCGCGGACCTGCTGGAGGCGGGGGTGGTGACCGAGAGCGGCGCGGTGCGCGGCGGCGAGCGCGGTCGCCCCGGCGTGGCGGTGAGCTTGAGCGGCCACCGGGTGGCCACGCTCGGACTGGAGATCAACATCGACTACCTGGCCGCCTGCGTCGTCGACCTCACCCGCACCGTACGGCTGCGCCGCACCCAGCCGGCCGACAACCGCAACTCGAACCCGGCGGAGATCCTGGAGCGGCTGCGCGACCTGGTGAAGGAGACCACCGTCGAGGCCGAGTCGGCCGGGTTGCGGGTCATCGGCGCCGCCCTGGCCGTGCCGGGGACGGTGGAGGGCGGGGTGTTGCGTCACGCCCCACACCTGGGCTGGCGCGATGTGCGGGTGGACGACCTCACCATCGACAACGAGGCCAACCTGGCGGCGCTGGGCGAGCTGTGGTTCGGCTCGCGGGCCACGGACTTCCTGTACGTCTCCGGCGAGATCGGCATCGGAGCGGGGCTCGTCGTCGGCGGCACGGTGTTCCGCGGCACGTTCGGGCAGGCCGGCGAGCTGGGCCACGTCGTCGTCGTGCCCGACGGGCCCGCGTGCCGGTGCGGCGGGCGCGGCTGCCTGGAGGTGTACGCGGGACAGGACGCTCTGCTCGGCCCCCTGGACTCGGTGGCCGCGCTGGTGGCCCGCCTGGAGTCGGGTGAGCGGCGCGCGCTGGAGTCGTGCGAGCGCGCCGGGCACGCCCTCGGTGTGGCGCTCACCTCCGCGGTGCACCTGCTCGACCCCGGCAGGATCGTGCTCGGCGGGATCTTCGCCCCGCTGTTCCCCTGGCTGGAAGGTCCGGTGGCGGACGGGCTCGGGACCCGGCTCGGTCACATGCGCGGCACGCCGCCGCCCCTCGTCGTCTCGGGGATCGGCGCGGACGCGGCGGTGCTGGGCGCGGCCGGGCTGGTCATCCAGCGGGTCCTCGCCGACCCCGCCGAGATCCTCGGCCTCTAACATGTCGCCATGCTGGTGATCGAGGAGCGCACCGCCGACGACGGCGAGCTGGCGGGGCTGCTGGATGCGGCGTTCGCGGAGCTGGTCGCCCGGTACGGGCTCGACGGGCGTTCGCAGGTCAAGGAAGGGGCCAGATATCTCGTGGCGTCCGTGGCCGGCCAGGCCGTCGCCTGCGGCGCCGTCCAGCCCGTGGACGCCGTCACTGGGGAGCTCAAGCGGATGTACGTGGTTCCCGGCCATCGCGGCCAGGGCATCGCCACGTCACTGCTGTCGGCGCTGGAGGACCTGGCCCGCGACCTGGGTTACCGGCGGCTGCGCCTGGCCACCGGCGTGCGGCAACCCGAGGCCATCGCGCTCTACGAGCGGTGCGCGTACACGCTCACCGAGCCCTACGGCAAGTACGTGGACGCGCCCCTGACCCGCTGCTACCAGAAGGCGCTGGCTAGAGCGTGACGCCAGGCCCGTCGCGAGCGCTCAGACCGGTTGCTTGATGCTCTCGATGATCCGGGCGAAGCCCTCCCCGCCGTGGCCCGCGTCGATCTGGCGTTGGATGAGCCGCTGGACCGTGGCGACCACCTCGGTGCTGATGCCCTGGTCGGAGCTGGCGGCCAGGAGGTGGTCGAGATCGGAGAACTCGAGGCTCTGCTGCCCTTCAACGGTGTAGTCCCCGCCGTCGATGACCGCGGCGAACCCTTGGAACGCGCCGGTCATGGCGGTCAGCCAAGGTGCGGCCATGCCGGCGAACTCGCCCGCCGTCACCCCGGCCGGCGCCACCATGGCGGCGCCGTGCATGAATCCGGCGAACATGACGTACATGCCCGCAAGGAGCGCGAGGTCGTACAGGGACGCCAGCCCGGCGTCCTCCCCGAAATAGGTGCTGGATCCCCACAGGTCGAGCAGCGGCTTGTATTGCTGGAAGACTTCGGCCGATCCGCTGTAGAGGATCGATGACCCAGGCTGGCCGATCATGTGCGGTACGGCCATGATGCCGCCGTCCAGATACGCGACGCCGGCAGCGGCGGCCCAGGCGGCCAATTCCCGTGACTGAGCCGGCGACGTCGTGGTGACGTTGATCAAGGTTCGTCCGGCCAGGTCATCGGAGAGCGGATCAAGCACCTCGTGGACCGACGCGTGGTCCAGCAGGCATGCGATCACCAGCCGACTGGCCCGGACCGCGTCGCCGGCCGTGGCGGCGGCCTTCGCGCCCTGCGCGACGAGATCATCCGCCTTCCCCGCCGAGCGGTTCCAGACCGTTGTCGCGTATCCGGCCTTCACCAAGGCGCCTGCGAGAGCGCCGCCCATCGCGCCCAGCCCGAGAACACTCACCTGGACGCTGTCGTTGGTCGTCATGTACGGATCCCCCTAGTGATTCGTCGTTCGGCTAGATCCTCGCCGCTGCCGGTAGGGTTGGCCAGTACGGACTATTTAGTCAGGTACTCACCTTCTGGTAAGTGCATCGTGGAGGGCGGATGGCGGCATCAGCACGGAGTGGTCCCTACTTCTGCGGCATCGACGCGGCGATGGACGTGGTCGCCGGCAAGTGGAAGTCGCTGATCCTCTGGGAGCTGCACAACTACGGGACCCGTCGCTTCGCCGAGCTCCGGCGCGGCCTGCCGGGCGTCAGCGAGAAGATGCTGATTCAGCATCTGCGGGAGATGGAAGAAGACGGGCTCGTCCATCGTGAGGTCTATCGCGAGGTGCCGCCGAAGGTGGAATATTCCCTGACAGAGCAGGGCGTCTCGCTCAACGCCGCCCTTGCCCCCTTGGGAGAATGGGGCTCCGAACGCATGCGGCGGATCGGCGCCGAAAGGGTGGCTCACTAGGAGTCCCAGCGCATACCAAGCCGGTACCAAGAGAAGAGTCAGAGCGGCGGCGCACGCTGGTGCCCTACCCAAGAGGAGGAGCATCACGATGGCGCCCAACCTGCTCGGAATCCGTCTCGCCCACCGCGCCATGCGCGGCGACGTCCGCCGTCTGGCCAGGTTGATGGACCGGCTCGCGACCGGCGACGAGCCGGCCGACCCGGCCAGGCTCACCGCGATCGCCACGTTCGCCACCAAGCTGTGCGACGGCATCCACCATCACCACCAGGCCGAGGACGCCGTGTTGTGGCCGGTCATCGTACGTTCGGCCGGCGCCGCGGTGGACCTGAGCGACCTGAGCGACGATCACGCCCAGCTGGAGCGGCTGCTGGAGGAGATCAGCTGGTTCGCCACCCGGCTCGGCAAGGACCCGGTGGCCGCCAAGCGGATGGCCGCGGCCCTCGGCACCCTCGCCGACCTGCTGGACGAGCACATCGAGCAGGAGGAACGCCTGCTCTTCCCGATCATCGCCAAATACGTGTCCGAGCCGGACTGGAACACGGTCGAGAACGCCGTGAGCAAGGACGGCGACCTCGGCTTCGAGCTGCCGCGGATCGGCCAGTACGCGCGCCCCGACGAGCTGGCCGAGCTCCGAAGGGTGGCGGGGCCGGTGCTGGCGCTCCTGCTCGCGCTGCTGAACCGCGGGCACCGGCGCCGCCAGAAGCTGATCTTCGGCGCGGCGTGACGCCACCGGCACGCGGGCGGGCCGCTGTCACGGGCTCGCGCACTGGTAGCCGGTGGGCAGTTGTGTGTTCCCGTTGGGACGAGTGGCCTGGAAGCCGAACGTGGTGCTCTGGCTCGCCGCGAGCGTGCCGTTGTGCCCGGCGTTCCTGGCCGTGACGGTCTGCCCGTTGACGGTGAGCGCGGCGTTCCACGATCCCGTGATGGTGTGGCCGGCAGGCAGCGTGAACGTCACCGTCCAGCTGTTGATCGTGGACGTGCCGGTGTTGGCGACCGTGACGGGCTGGATCACGTAGCCGGTGCCCCACTGGGATTGGGTGGCCGGCGTCGCCGTGCATCCGCCGGTGGTGGTGCCCCCCGAGGTGGTGACCGTGACCGTGTTGGACACGGGGGAGAGGTTGCCGGCCGCGTCGCGGGCGCGGACCTGGTAGCGGTAGGTGGTGTTGGCGGTCAGCCCGGTGTCGGTGAACGACGTGGTCGCCGAGGTGCCTGCCTGGGAGAAGGCGCCGCCGGACGAACCTGGCGCGCGCAGGATGTCGTAGCCGGTCACGCCGACGTTGTCGGTCGAGGCGGTCCACGACAGGGCGGTGCCGGTGCTGGTCGTCCCTGACGCGGCCAGGTTGCCCGGCGCGGTCGGCGCGGTGGTGTCGGTTCCGCTCGTGGCCGGTGGGATGCGGATGATGCGGTCGTCCTGGGCCACCGGGGTGCCGCGGCCGTCGCGGTTGCTGGTCGCCACCCAGAGCCAGCCGTCCCCGCCGACCGCGACCGCGCGCAGCCGACCGTAGGTGGACTGGAGCTCTGCCAGCGGTGTGCCCGCGCCGCCGCTGCTGGTCAGCGGCACCGTCCATAACCGCCGGCCCTGAAGCGCCGCCGCGAAGAGCGTGTTGTTGGCGTACGCCAGCCCGCTCGGCGACGCCTCCGCGGTCGTCCACGTGAGGATCGGGTTGCGGAAGGACGTGTTGCCGCAGGCGCCCTCGCACGTGGGCCAGCCGTAGTTGCCGCCCGCGACGATCTGGTTGATCTCGTCCCAGGTGTTCTGGCCGAACTCGGTGGCGTACATCCTGCCTTGGGAGTCCCAGGCCAGGCCCTGTACGTTGCGGTGGCCGTAGCTCCAGACGCGGGAGCCGGAGAACGGGTTGCCCGACGGTATGCCGCCCGTGGGCGTCATGCGCAGGATCTTTCCTGCCGGGCTGTTGAGGTTTTGGGCGTTGGCGGTGTTGCTCGCGTCGCCGGTCGCCACGTACAGCATGCCGTCCGGGCCGAAGGCGATGCGGCCGCCGTCGTGGATGGCGGCCCTCGGGACTCCGGAGAAGATCACCGTCTGCGTCTGCGGGGCGCTCAGCTGGAGCCTGACCAGGCGGTTGTCGCCGCTGGTGCTGGTGAAGTACGCGTACACCCAGCCGTCCTGGGCGTAGGAAGGCGACACGGCGATGCCGAGCAGGCCGCTCTCACCCGAGGCGCTCACCCCGCTGATCGTGGCCACCGTGGTGGGCGTCTGGCCGGGGCGTACCTGGAGGATGCGCCCGGTGTTGCGCTCGGAGACCAGCGCGCTGCCGTCCGGCAGGAACGCCAGCGCCCAAGGAACCTGCAGGCCCGTGACGGACACCTCCGCCCGGGAGAAGTCGAAACCGCCCACCACCTGGGCGCGTGCCTCGGGAACGTTGATGAACAGCGCGAGCAGCGCCAAGACCATGACCGGAACGACACGGGCGCGCATGACGGACTCCTTGACCGGATCGCCGTGGGCGGATGTCAGCACCGTAGGCATGCGAAGGGCCGGATCTCAATCTGCGTGCCCGGCGCGATCTGGCTAGCTGCGAGGACACGTGAAACTTTCAACGTTCGCCGGCGAGTCCGAGGCTGCCCAGTAGGGAAAGTCGTGCCGCCAAGAGATGTAGCGTATAGCTTACTGATCAGCTACGAGCTCAGCGTCGAGGATTCCCTCACCCGCATGGGTGTCGACCGCATCGACCTGCTCTTTCTGCACGACGCCGAAGAGCGCTTCGAGGCCGCTCTGCGCGACGGTTACCCCGCGCTGGCCGAGCTACGGGCAGAGGGCATGGCCGGCGCCATCGGGGCGGGCATGCACGACACCGGCATGCTCACCCGGCTCGTCCGGGAGGCTGACGTCGACACCGTCATGTTGTCCCATCGCGCCCCGGGCCAGATGCGCGATTCGACCACCGGCCCGCCTCCGAGGAGGTGATACAGCGCGCGCACCGCATCGCCGATGTCTGCGAGGCCCACGGCGTGACACTGCCCGACGCCGCCATGGCCTTCCCCCTCCGACACCCGGCGGTCGCCGGCATCGTGGTCGGCATGCGCTCCGCCGAGGAGGTACGGCGCAACCTGGCCGCGTTCATCAGGCAGGTGCCTGAACGCCTGTGGACCGACCTGGCCGCGACCGGCCTCATCGACGAGCGGGTGCCGCAGGCAGCCCGGCGCTGATCATTGATCCGTCCGCTACCCTCCCTGCCGACGGCACACGTTACCCGCCATGGACATGGTGCTGTGGTGCGGTCACGTAGCGGTGGGCGCGGGCCACCAGGCCAGGGCCTTCTTGTGCTGGCCGCCGCCATGGCCCCAGCAGCACGAGGGGCGGTTACCGGCGGCATCGGCGGGTGACCACAGCACGCCGGTGATGTCGTCGAGGACAAGAGACGTTCCGCGAGACCGTTCGAGGTGATCTCCGATCTTGTGATCGCTTACGTTACACATTCTGACGGCCTGTGAGATGGTCCTGTAGTTGCGCGTGGCGGAACTGATAGACGGGGCCGACCGATCGCAGCAGCCCGAGGCGGTGGGCGTCGTCGAGGAACGTTATAAGCCGTGAGGGCGCGTCTCCACGCCAGGCCAGCCGCCACATGCTGATTTTGCCGAGCAGCCAGGCATGATGATCCCCGACCCACAGCCCAACCAGAAGCCCGCTCACGAGTCCGCAGGCGAGTCCGCCCACCGGCCTGAACACGAGCCCGCCCACGACCGCGCCCAAGAGCCCGAACATGCAGGCGCGGAGAAGGGTGAGCCTCCTGTCGGCTCTCCAACTGGACAGAGGCGTGATCGGGGCTGTCGCGGTTGTGGGCTGTTCGACCCGCTCCAAGATGGCGGCGAGCACGGGCATGAGCCCCAAGCCGAGCCCGCCGGCCAGCCCGACCTGAAGCCAGCTCACGGGCCTGAGGCCCATGAACGCGACCGAGAAGCACGCCAGCCCGAATCCCACCACGAGCGCGCTCGTGATCCCGAGCATGAAGCGGACGGAGGGCCGCGGGAAGGGTATTGTCCTGCGGAAGCGGAGATCGGCAAAGCCGGGCGTCTCATGGATCCACTCCCGGGGTGCGAGTGTGGTCACGAACCAGGCCACGAATCCGGCCCCCAGCACAAGCCCTGGCTTCACCGGTCCCGTGAACCCGATCACCGGCCAGACCAGAAGCCCCGTCGTGATCCCGATCACGAGGCCGGCCACGTTCCACATGCGTCGTCGCTGGGATGGGGTGGTGGCCTGGCGGACGAGGTGCCACCAGATGAGATCGCGGGTGTTGTGAGCGGTCAGGAGACCGGCGAGGTAGGTGAGGTAGTGGCGAGCCTGGTCGGGGTTCCAGGCGTTGCGAGGGCGGAAGTGTTCGGCGGGGTCGCGGGTGGGCGGCCTGGCGGAGATTACGGCGGGGATGAGCTGGTCCAGGAGGTGATCCTGAAGCGATTCCAGCCGATCGGCCGAAGGCTCGATGAGAGGTGCCGGATCGGCGGCGGTGGAAATGTAGACGGTACGGATCAGCCATAACCCCAGCGGGCTGGAGGCGACGTCGGCGAGGCCCGACGAGGTGCCGCTTTCGAGTGCGGCCAGGACAGAACCCCAGTCGTGGCGGGGGCGGGGTGGCAGGCAGGTGCGGAGGTAGGCGGCTGCCGTCTGCCGGGTCAGCGGGCGCGGGACGATGACGGCGGCCGCGTTGAGCACGTCTCCGGCCTCTTCCACAGCTGCCGACAGTTCTTCGGCGCGGCTGGTGAGGATGAGTTGGTCGCGGTCGGCCAGAGAGCCGTTCAATGCGCTGACGACGCGGGCACGCGCCTGGTCGGGGAGTTCGTCGAGGCCGTCCAAGATGGGCAGGATGTGACCGCGGTCGACGAGCGCCTTGGCAGCACCTGCTCCGAAGGCCGGAGCGGTCAGTGCGGGGTAGTTCTGGGCGAGCCGGACGGCCAGCCACTCTTGAAGCCGCGGGTGAGCGTCGATGTCCCAGTCGGCGATCGGCAGCAGCACCGGTGCGGGGTCCTCGTCCTGGCGGCCGGGGCCGGCGAGTTCCAGCAGGAGCTGCACGGCCAGGGTGGTCTTCCCGCTGCCTGGCCCGCCGGCGATGACCAGCCTCCGACGCCGCAACGCCCGGAATTGCGCGGCGAACTCCGGCGTCCGATCGCTGGAGCCGGCAAAGTGCTCCGCGGCGTCTCCGATCAGGTGCGGGTGGTCCATGAGACCGGCATCGTCGGTCATGTGCCAGGCGACGCCGATCGGTTCAGGATCGCCCAGGGCCCGTATTGTCGTCTCGGTCCGCCACTGCTCCGTGACCAGGGTGATCAGGATCTTCTTGGCCGCGAGGACGACCTCGTCGCCGACCACGGCGGGAATTTCGGCGGAACGCCGTCGGGCCCACACGGTCACCGAGACCGCGAGCGCGACAGCGGCCAGGGCGACAGCGAAGAGATCGGCGATGTTGACCTGTTCGCCGAGGTTCACCGCGCGGACCACCAGGCTAACCGCGATGATCAGCGCGACTACCGCCACTCCGGCCACCAGGAGCGGCCACCTCAATCTGCGCTCGTTCACAACGCACATGCTCGCCTGTCCTCCAGCCGGCGGTCATGCCCGGGAAACCAAAGGTGATCATACGGTTGCGAAGAAGGCATCCCACTACGCTGAAACGGCAACCCCGAGGCGTACGCGCAAAGCCCTGGTGAACCAGACCATCTCGCAGGCGCAAGCGGCTCGAGCTGCCCGGGGCCGAGTTGCCGGAACCCGCCGAGCCCGGGCCTGGGCACGACGACGCGACCGTGCGCCGCCTCGCCCTGCGGCACGCGCTGGCGCAGCTCACGCCGAAGCAGCGGGCGATGATCGTGCTGCGCTTCTACGAGCACCGCACGGAGCACGAGACCGCGCAGCTCATGGGCGTCTCTCGGCACCGTCAAGAGCCAGACGAACTACGCGCTGTCGAAGCTGCGCGCGCTCACCCCTCAGGAGGTGTACCGGTGAACACGGTACGCGAGGATCTCCACGCACTGGCCGAGCAGGCACCTGCCGGCGATCTGGCGGCTCGTGCGGTGCGGCGTCCGCGCAGGCGTCGCGCGACCCGCCTGGCGGTGGCCGCCGCCGCGGTCTGCGTGATCGCCGGCGGTGGTGGCATGCTGCTCCACCAGGAGCGCCCCAGCCAGTGGTCAGCCGCTTGCTAAGGTCGTTTAGCCACGTAAGGCAAGCTCGGTCACCAGGTCGACGACGACGTTCAGGCCGGGAATCTCTACCGGACGGGCGGCGCTCGCGTGAGACGTCCCTCCGCGTCCGGGGTCAGGACGGGGTCTGGTGGCGGATCAGGTCGGTACCGAGGCGGGTGAGCTGGTGGATGACCATGTTGGCGTGGCGGGTGCTGGTGATCAGCCCGGTGCGGTGGAGTACTTGGGCGTGGGCGCTGGCC
Source organism: Nonomuraea sp. 10N515B (assembly GCF_052245915.1). Taxonomy (NCBI): domain Bacteria; kingdom Bacillati; phylum Actinomycetota; class Actinomycetes; order Streptosporangiales; family Streptosporangiaceae; genus Nonomuraea; species Nonomuraea sp. 10N515B. The sequence continues at coordinate 7,519 of NZ_JBQQBQ010000026.1, read as the reverse complement.
GAGGACAGTGAGGTGCCGGTCCGGCGGGCGAGTTCGCTGGTGGTGCAGCCGGCGGTGGCGGCGACGCAGCGCAGGATGCGGGCTCTGGTGGCGCCGAGCAGGTCGGGCAGCGCGTCACCGGGGCCGTGGGTTGGGGTGCGGCGAGGGGCGGGGTAGATCAGGACGGGTGGCAGGCTGGGGTCGGCCAGTGCGACCGGGGTGTAGCGGCAGAAGTAGGAGGGGATGAGGGTCAGGCCGCGGCCGCGCAGCGCGATCTGGTAGCGGCCGGTGGCGTAGTCGGTCTCCAGGATGGGGGGTCGCCAGCGCATGGCGGGTCCCAGGGCGGCGAGCATGGCTTCCACGCCGTGGTCGGTGAGCAGGCGGGTGAGGCGGGCGCGTTCGCGGCCCAGCGCGTGCTCCATGGTGGTGCGGTGTGGGGCGAAGGCGGTCTGGCAGTAGCGGGCGGTCAGGTCGGCCAGGCCGGTGATGGCGCGCTGGTTGCCGCGGGCCAGGTCGTCGAGGGTGGCGGGCAGGGCGGTGTGCCGGCGTAGCTGGTCGAGTTCGCGGCGGACGCGGGAGGGCGGGGTGTCTGCCAGCGCGTCGATGCCGTTCTGCGGCCCGGTCTGGGCTTGGTGTGGGGTCAGGAAGTCGGGAAAGTAGGCCTTGATCGGCATCAGCGGCAGCAGGGTCCGCCGTACCGGCTGCAGCAGGCCGGTCTCGGCGAGGTCGGCGCGGGCCTGCCGTCGCCAGGCGGTCATGTCCGCACCGCCGCCGGGTTTTTGCAACACGTGCAGGCTCATCGCCAATTCCCACAGCTCATCGATGCCCGAGGCGATGCGCAGCCGGGCCAGGTCCTCCCCGGTGAAAACGATCCTCAAGATTCCCCCGGCCATGCCCCTGATGCTGGCTCGCGCGGATCGCAAAGCGATCAACGCTGTGTCGACGGCGGACGGGCGCAGAGCGGTGACCTGGGTGTTCCGGCTCAGGCTGGAACAGGGTGACGGGCGGGGGCGGCGCAGTGTGAACTGTCTGGGACCGGTCGCCGACAGCAAGGGAAGAGGCATCCTTTCGATGATCGAACACGTGAGGCGGATCGCCGCCGCCGCAGCCGTCACCGCCGCCGCGGCGCTGGCCGGGCTCGCCCTGGCCGCAGGCCCCGCCGCCGCCGGCGACGAGTTCTGGCCCAAGGGCAGCGGGGTCGCGCCAATGGGCGACGAGTTCTGGCCCAAGGGCACCGGGTAGCAGACGGGTCTGGTGGGTGTGGGAACGCCCTGGCCGTCCCCCTTTTTCGGCGGCCGGTGGGCGTTCCTGCGTGCGCCCCCGCTCCAGGGCAGGCCCCGCGCGCTGGCGGATCACGACTGGTCGTTTTTCCGCTCCCGGACATTTGCGACTCAGGAGATTCATGCGCAGACCACTGCACGCCGCTCTGACGCCGGCAGCCGCCGTGTTGGCAGGGAAGCCAAGGATCCTGCGGACGGGTGCGCTCGCCCGGATTTATGGCGTGTGCCAAATCAGGGATGTCGCGAGGCGAACGCTGGGAGCGGTCGTACTGGCGGGTGTGACCGTGGGGTGCGCCGCCCAGCCCGTCCAGCCGCTGACGGAGGCCGAACTCCTCCAGGTTGAGCGGGCCGAGCAGGCGCTGATCCAAGAGTGCATGACCCGCCACGGGTTCCGCTACTGGCCGCCGGCCCAGCTGAGCGCGGAGGAACGCAAAGGCTCGAAGTTCATGCTGACCGACGTCAACTGGGCACGGAGGAACGGATACGGCGGGCAACTGCGCAACCGGGTCATGGCCGCCAAGGCAGGGAACCAGAACCATGTCTATGCCACCGGGCTCCCCGCCGGCGAACTGGCCCGATACAACCGGGCCCTTGACGGCGGCGATGCCGCGTCCACGATGACCGTACGGCTCCCCGCTGGGGGCAGCGTCACCAGCCGGACGGGAGGCTGCACAGCCGAAGCGTACGAGCGACTCTATGGCGACCGGTCCACCTGGCTCAGGGTCAGCACGATCGCGACCAACCTCCAGCCGCTCTACATGCCGGATCTCGTCGACGACCGGCGGTTCGTGGCCGTGCTGCGGAACTGGTCGCAGTGCATGGCCGGGCGCGGTCATCCATACCCCAACCCCGTGGCGATCCGCTCCAGCCTGCCAAGACTCACCAAGGGCCTGGATCCGGCCGCGGCCCACGCGGTCGAGGTCGAACTGGCGGTGGCCGAGGCCACCTGCGCCCGGTCGGCCTCCTACCCCGAGATCGCGCGTTCGCTGGAAGACGACTACCGCGAGCGCGCCGCAAGGCCCTACTCCCGCGAACTGGACACCTACCGGCGGCTGGGACGCGCCGCTTTCGAACAAGCCAAGCAGATCAACGAAACCCGACACTGAGGAGAACAACATGCGCAAAACCCTGACCGCGCTCGGCCTGAGCGCGGCGCTCATCACCGTGGGCCTGACCGTCCCCTCAGCCGTGCAGGCCAGCACCCGCTGTGACCAGGAGTGGGACGCAGTGCCCGGCGATCATCGCGACGGCCGGGTCCGTATCTGGCGGGATATCCACTGCACCAACATGCTCGGCTACGCGTCAGGCGACGACTGGGACTGGGGCGACGGCACGGGCGAGATCAAATCTGCCACCAACACCGTCTCCTCGGTGATGAATAACGGAAATATCGGCGGGTACGACGTCGTAGCCTTCTACGACTACACCGGCTACGACTGGCGCTACGGCTACACCTGCTTGAAGCCGGGCCAGTTCTATGCCGACAGCCTGGAGGACGACAGGTTCACCAAGCGCACCGCCGGTGCGCACACGGGCAAGACCTTCAGCGCCAACGACGCGATCTCCTCCCACAAGTGGGTGACGCAGGGCGACTGCACCAACTTCCTCGACGGCGGCAACTGAACACGGGCCAGACGCGGCCGGCCGAACTGGTGGGCCGCGCCTGGCCCTCAGCGATACACCCGGTGCTGTGACCGGAAATGATTACCGGGCGCGAGCGAACCGGGCTGAGAATCCCTGTGAACGTCCTTAATGATCATGGACGCCCGATCCTCGCAACGTGAGGAAGCCGTAGCACGCGGAAGGCTCGCGACCCACTGTCAGCGTGCCGCTCCCGCGAGGACCGCCGCCGCCTGCTCGTCCAGCGGCTCCAACAGCAGCGTGCTCGTGTCCGCCTCGGCCGCCAGGGCGACCGCGCGCCGCCCGGCGGCCAGGATCTCGACGGTGCGGGCGCTGGCCCGGTCGGCGAGTTGCTTCGGGGTCCACGGCTTCCGTGGCCTGCCCGACTTGGTCTCTCCTTCGCCCCGGGCGGCCGGCGTGGAGGCGAGGTAGTCGCGGACCATCTCGTACAGGTCCACCGCAGCGTCGCCCGCTGCCGCGGTGTCGCCTACGGCCTCTGCGCGGGCGGCGTCGAGCCCGGTGAGGATCATCGCCATGGACAGGCGTTCGGTGAAAGGCTGCCCGAGTTCGAGTTCGGCCCACCGGTAGTCGGCCGCCAGCGTCGGCCGCAGCGCGGCTGCCAGCATCAGGTCTTCGAGCGAGGCCAGGACGCACAGCGCACAGGACATGTCTGGTCAGGCCCCAGCTGTAGCCGGCATGGGGCCGTAGCCCCGCTTCCCGGTATGGCGTCGACCCGGCTGGGCACCGCCAGTCGTACCCGCTGCCGGTCCTCGCCACCGAGCAGACGCATCAGTAACTCGCCCGAGCTGGGCGGTTGCCGGGGTCCTTATCGGCGTCGAGGCGAGCACCGGGCGCGGGGCAGCCGCGACAGGTCGGGGAGCGCGTCGGCCACCGGTTTCCCCTTCCTGAACCGGATCATCACCCTCCTTGAGTACCCTGCGTGACAGATCGCGCCGAAGGAGAGATTGTGGGCAAGGCCGGGCATCTGCGGAAACCGTTGTCGGAAGCGGAACTGGCCCAGGTTCCCAAGGGGGAACAACCGGAGGAGGATGGCCTGCTGGTGTGTCTGGAGTGTGGCCGGTGGTATCGCGGACTGGGCGGCCACGTCGTCCGCCACGGCTACAGCGCCGATGAGTACCGACAGCAGTTCGAACTGCCCCGCACCCGCGGCCTATGGGCCGCGGACGCCCGGGAAGGCGCGGGTCGGCGGTCCAAGGCGCGTGCCGGGAAGTATCCCAAGGCAATTGAGACCCAGCTCCGCGGCACCCCCGAAGAACGTGAGCGCGCCCTGGAGGCCCAGCGGGAGTCCGCGCGGCGCGCAGGGACGCAGCTGCGCAAGCGGGAGTTCATCGAGCAGCGCAGCGCCCTGCAACGCGAGCGGACCCGGCAGAAATACGAAGAATTGGCCAAGGCGGCTGGGTACGCGGGGATCGACGACTTCATCGAGCAGACCCAGGAGCAGCCCGGGGTGGTGCTGGCCGAACTGCTGGGCATCTCGGTGTCCGCGGCCAAGTGGCTGCGTCGGTACCATGCTGCCGACTTCAACCTGGAGCACCATCCGAAACCGCCCGAGCCGCTCACTCCAGAGGAGCTTGCCGCTCTGGTCCCCGGTGAGCAGCCGACAGAGCCGGACTGGGTGCTGTGCCGCGAGTGCGGCCACTGGTTGAAGGGGCTGGCCCGGCATCTGACCGTCAAGCACTCGTTAACCAGCGCCGATTATCGGGCGCGTCACGGGCTGGCCAACGATGGGCCTCTGATGGCGCCCAACGCAGCCGAGGCCAACGTGCGTAGCAAGCGCGAGCGTCTTGATCGGCGGGCTCGGCAGCACGGGTACGCCGGAGCCGCCGATCTGATCGATAAGACGCGCGCTGATCGGGCGGCCAACGTGGCCGTTCTGCTCGTCATCGATCCAGCCACCGTGCTCACCCTGCGCAAGCGGTATCCCCCGAGGTGACCGGACCGACGTGATCGAGGCGTTGGGGTGGTGCTGGCGGTCCTGCGCCGATCTCGTGGAACAGCTCCATGACCCGGCCTCGGCCTCGCCGAGGGCGAGGGCGCACGCCGCGTTCGCCAGCCTGATCAGGCAGGCGGCCTTGGTGTAGGGATGGGCGTCGCCGACCGCCTTCACCGCCTGATGGAAGTATTCGATGGCCTGCTCGGGATGGCCGGTGCCTTCATGGACTCTTCCCAGGGCATTGAGCGCGAATGACCCGGCGAGTCTGTCTTCCATGCCGCGGCTGCGGGTCAGCGCCTGGCTCGCGAGGTCCAGCGCCAGGTCATGCATGCGAAGGGTCGGATCTCAATCTGCGTGCCCGGCGCGATCTGGCTAGCTGCGAGGACACGTGAAACTTTCAACGTTCGCCGGCGGGGGGCTGGGTATTTCTCAGGGCCTCCCTGACGCGGCGGCCTGCCCGGGAACGCTGCCTCCACTCCGGCCAGGCCTCTGGTGGAGGTTTACCGGCGGCTTCGCACAATCTCGTGGATCGCACTCATGAGTTCAGCATCGTCGGCAAGAGGCGGGCTGTTCTCGTCGCCGCAACAGGCAGGTTTGGGTTGGCCACGGCCTGCGCCGTGGCCAGACCGATCGGGCAGGTTGAAGGCCCTTTCAAGGAAGGTGTGGGGGTCGGTGCGGTTGTCATGCCTCTCGAGGATCAAGAAGGCGACGGTGTCGATCCTCCTTCACCCTTCGTGGTGTGCCGGAATCGCGCACGATGGCATCGACCTGCTTGGCTACGATGACGTGAAAACGGGGTGCGCGGGGGGATTCGCCAGAACGGCGCGCGCGTCGGCTCATCAGCGGAGCAAACCCTCCAGATCGTCCTCGCCGTACTCTACGAAGTCGGTGGTCTCAGACAGCGTGTCCTGTGCCTGCTGCAGCAGATCCCGGTCTCGGAGCGCGGCGATCACCTTGGTGAGCCTCCGTCCGGGATCATCTTCGCCGATCTCGCGGAGGACCACCAGGACCCGCGCCAGTGAGGTCGCCGACACGCGAGTTATGCCTTCGCCGGGAACCGCTTCGACCACTCCGTGGCTCATCCATGAGCGAACGGTGGGAACTGTCACACCGAGGACAGAGGCCGCTGTGGACAAGCGCACAGCACTCGGCCTCGGCCCACGGTCGTGCCGTCGAGCCATGCGGCAGATCGCCAAGTGAAGAGCTCGATCGGTAGTCCGTCGCTGTGCGAGGGACATGAGGTCGGCGAGATCCTCGACTACGAGCCGAGCCTGCTCATCATGTACGGCCATGGCGTCTATCATATCAATACTTCTTTCAAAAATGAGTATGATATTGAAAGTTGTGGTATCCATCGGGCCGGCACGCTGACCCCTGCCGACCGCTCATGCCTGCGTCCTGATGGGACGCGTCGCAGGCATGACCCCCTGCGCCATCCACCATTCGGTGGATTTCCAGATCAACCACATCCACCGCGAATCACGGCCAACGGGGCGATCCCCGCCGTGAGCTGGAAAATCATGATTGATCCATGGCAGTCATCGACGTCACCGACCTCACCAAGAGGTACGCGGACCACACCGTACTGAACGGCATCTCGTTCTCCGTCGAAGAAGGCGAGATCTTCGGCCTTCTCGGCCCCAACGGTACCGGCAAGCCCATTAGCGGTCTGGGGCGCTCTCGGTTTGGTAACGATGCGTGGACCTGCTAGGAGGTTCTCACCTGCGAGATTACGTGATCTGGGGCGCGGAGGTGTGGGGGTGGAGGAATCGTTGCGGTGGTGCTGACTTCATGGGGCAAGATCACAAAAGGGGGCATTACAATCGTCCGCCAATTGGGGAGGGGCCGCGCCCCTGCCCCCGTACTCTCCTCCCCGCCCCCCTTTTGTGATCTTGGAGGGGTCCCCATGAAGTTGGCTCCGAAACGATTCGGTAGCCCCCGCCGTGTTCTGCGGCGGTTGTCCCATGGCGGTCTACGGCGAGTCCAGCGGGCCAACGGCACGCAGTGTGGGGGCCAGCCCGTGGGGGTTCCCAAAAGGTCTTTAAAGGGCTTGGTCTGGCTTCTTGCAGCCGAGTGGGCAGGGTGCTGTTCCGATGGATGTGGCGCGTTCGTCGCCGCCGCCGAGTTGGATGACTTCTCCGGTGCCTAGGCAGTAGCCACAGAGTCCTGTGCCGTGCAGTGAGGGGTGTTTCCAGGCTGGCGGGGGTGTTGGTGGGGGATGGTCGCCGCGTTCGGCTGGTTCGTGTTCTCCGCCGACCCATCCGCGTCCTTGGCAGAAGCGGCATCGTAGGAAGAGGCCGCCGCTGAAGCGGGTTCCTCGGCGGCCTTGGCACTCGGGGCATGTGATGGGGTCGGTCATTTACGTCCGGTTCCGTTGCATGCGGTGCACTTCTTCCATACCCGCTGGCGCTTGGTGTCTCCATTCTGGTCGATCCATTCGCCGCCTGCACCTAGCCCTTCAGTCGTAGATCCTCTTTTCCGTGGCAGTTCAGTGGTGTCCGCGGTGGGTAGCCGCCGTGCATGCAGGTCCCGGTGTTGGACATCTCGCCGGTCGTTACTGACCGGGAACGCGCGGACGAGTGGGCAGATCAGCTGGAGGACCTCCTGGTAGAGGTGGGGTCGATCTTCCCTCGGGCTGATTTGCGGCGGCGGGCGGCTGCCTGTGTGCGGGGCCTGCTGGGGCCGT